>DCGI01000036.1:224-13494 GCA_002315475.1 Christensenella sp. UBA1782
GGTATCCGGTCAGTCAAGTGGTTTTAGACGAAACGAAACTCGATTATGCCGTAATAGAAGTAAGCAGTTTTCAGTTAGAGTACATATCTTCTTTACATCCCGATATTGCCGTCGTGTTAAATCTGGCACCCGACCATCTCGACCGTTATGCGGGATACCAAGAGTACTGCAGAACGAAAAAGAAAATAGTATCGAACGTAAACGAGAAGGATTATTTTGTTTTTAATAACGAAGACGGTGCCGTTCGGGCGTTTGTCAAGAATTGTTCGGCTCGATGTGTTCCCGTCAGTAGCGAGGTTCGCCTTGCACCGGTTTATATCAAAGACAGTTTTTTTATGCTCGGCGAAACTTCTCTTTGTCAAACCAAAGCTTTTAAGTTGCGGGGGGAGCACAACAAAATGAACCTTCTCTTTGCTCTTTGCGTAGGTGAAATTTGCGGTTGCCGAAAGGAAAGTATGATACGGTTGATACAAACTTATTCCCTTCTTCCCAATAGAATCGAATACGTCGTTACCTTAAAGGGGATAGCTTATTATAACGATTCTAAAGGAACGAACATCCATGCTTGCCGTAACGCTATCAAGTCCATGACGGGTTCGGTAGGTCTTATTATGGGCGGAAGCAGTAAAAATGAGGATTTTTGCGATTTTTTTGAAAATATAGATGAAAAAGTAAAATATATCGTAGTAACGGGCGATAATGCCGGACAAATCGTCAACGCTGCCTTAAAAATGGGCTTTTTCGAGATACAGATGGTCAAATCCTTAAAACAGGCGGTATCGGTGTTATCTCAAAAAGAGGGAATTGACGTAATCCTGTTATCGCCGGCAAGCGCAAGTTTCGACCGTTATAAGAGCTATGCGGAAAGAGGGGAAAAGTTTAAGGAAGTCGTCTATGAACTTCAAAAAAAGTAAGAACATTGTCTTACCCGTTTTCGCTTTCCTCTTTGCGTGTATCGGTTTGATATTCATATATTCGGCGAGTTGTTATTCGGCTACGCTGGAATACAACGATGCCTTTTTTTTCGTAAAGAAACAAGGGATAGCTTTGCTCGTGGGAATCGCCGCCATGATAACGGCAAAATTTCTGCCGCTGAGTTGGCTTTATAAGGGAAAATGGATTATCCTCGCGGTAGGCGTTATCCTTCTTTCTCTCGTATTGATTCCGAGCGTCGGCGTATCTTCTTACGGTGCCACTCGTTGGATAAGTTTGGGGTTTACTACCTTTCAACCCTCCGAAATCGCAAAATTTTGTTTGGTTATTTTTTTGGCGGGATACTTTTACGATAAACCGCCTACCTGCCTCAAAAATCTTTGGATACCGTTATCGGCTACGGGTATCTATTGCGGTTTGGTTCTTGCCGAACCCAATATGAGTATTACCGTCGTAATCGGTTTATCGGTACTTAGTCTCCTGTTTTCGTGTGGAATTTCACCGAAGATTTTATGCTTGCTTTTTGTCGGCGTACTGGTTGCGGGTGTCGTGCTGATTGGGATAGAACCGTATCGTTTGCTACGTTTATCGGCATTTCTTAACCCTTTTTCCAATCCGAAAGGAGAAGGGTATCAATTATTGCAGTCTTATTATGCGGTTTCTTCGGGCGGCTTGTTCGGCGTAGGATTAGGAAACAGTCGGCAAAAATATCTGTTTTTACCGTTTGCCGAAAGTGATTTTATTTTTGCAATCGTCTGTGAGGAAACGGGACTTTTAGGCGGAATGGTATTGATATGTTTGTTCGTCGTGTTTTTACTGTTTTGTTTCGGGTATGCCAAAAGAGCGGAAAACCGCTATAACGCATACCTTATTTCGGGAATAAGTTCGGTAATTGCCATACAGGTACTCGTCAATCTTGCCGTCGTAACGGGTTGTATTCCGCCGACGGGCGTACCGCTTCCTTTTATCAGTTACGGAGGAACCTCTCTCGTCCTGTTCATGTTCGTGACGGGACTACTTTCAAACGCCTCCGAAGTTTCAAAAAAACATATTCTTGCATAGTATATAGAGGACAAAGTTTTTTGTCGGACAAAAAAGGGGGATACAGTGGGTAAATTCGTGATAGAAGGCGGTCGGCAACTATACGGCGAAATCAAAATTCAAGGGGCAAAGAACGCCGTTTTGCCTCTCTTTGCCGCCGCCGTATTAACCGAGGAAAAAATCGTATTGAAAAACGTTCCGCATCTTGCCGACGTGGAAAACATGCTCAAAATACTGAATACGCTCGGCGTGGAAACGAAATTCGAAAAGGATACGGTGCAACTGTGCGCATCGGTGATGCGGTCGGATACCATACCCTGTTCACTGGCGAAAGAGTTAAGAAGTTCGGTGTTTTTATTGGGTTCGGTTCTCGGAAGAATCAAAAGGGCGCGCGTGGCGTATCCCGGAGGGTGCGATATAGGGCTACGTCCCATTGATATACATATTAAAGGTTTGCGGGATTTAGGAGTAAAGGTCGAAGAAAAAGAAGGTTTTATTCTCTGCGAAGGAAGCGAATGTAAAGGCGGAAACGTATGTTTGGATTATCCCAGCGTAGGTGCCACCGAGAACGTGATTTTGGCTTCGGTCTTGGGGAATAACAAAACTATCGTCCAAAATGCCGCAAGAGAACCAGAAATAACCGAATTGGTGCGGTTTTTGAATACGATGGGGGCGAAAATAAGCGGAGAGGGAAGTTCGGTATTGCGTATCGAAGGGGTGGAAAAATTACACGGCGCGGAATTTACCGTAATGCCCGACCGAATTGTTTTCGGAACCTACCTGTTGTCTTTATGTCTAACGGGAGGAGAAATAACTTTCCTGTATGCAAAAGAGGGAGATGTCGGCGCTCTTTTGTCGAAATTGGATAAAAACTCTTGCAAAATATGTCGGGAACATGGTAAAATAAACGTAATCGTGAAAGAGCGAGCAAAAAACTGCGAAAGCGTTACGACGCAACCCTATCCGGGTTTTCCTACCGACTTGCAAGCACCGTACATGACGTATGCCGCCGTTTCGGAAGGAACGTGTATATTGACGGAAAATATTTTTGAAAACCGATTCAGACACGTACCCGAATTACAAAAAACGGGAGCCAACATTGTCGTTCGCGACCGAGTAGCCATTATTTCGGGAGTTCCGTATTTGACGGGAGCCGAAGTTACGGCAAGGGATTTGCGAGGGGGTGCTTCGTTGGTTCTCGCAGGTTTGTGCGCAAGAGGAATTACGGTCGTGCAAGATATTTATCACATCGACCGAGGGTATGAAAACATGGAGGAAACTCTGTCGAAAGTCGGAGCAAGAATTGCGAGATTATGAAAAAAAAGATTGTTATCGTCGTTATTACCGTATTGGTAGCCGCCGTTTTGTTGACGTGCGGGTTTCTGTTTAACGTTCGAAATATCGAAGTCGGTTTCGGTAACGACGTAACGATAACGGATGAAGCGGAAATTCTTTCTCATGCAGGAATCGAAATCGGTACGAACATATTGGCTTTGGACGAAAAAGCCGTCAAAGAAAATATCGAAAACGCCTATCGCGGCGAAATCGAAGTGGTGGACGTCGTGCGGTCTTTTCCCGATACGGTAACCGTTAAAGTGCGCGAGAGGGTGGCGCTGTTTCGGATTCCCGTTTTTGAGACGGAATCCTACGTTTTACCCGATAAAGATTTTCAAAGAACTACCGTTTTTACTTCGGTACCTGCGGACGGAAAATATATTACGGTGACCGGTTTTGCGGTTGTGGACACTTTTTCCGAAAAAGAGTGTTATGTCCTACACAATATCGCCGAAGTTTTGTTGGAAAACGGATTTTCGGAAACCGCCATTCCGTATTTTGTGAAAGAAATCCGTTTTTCCGAAGAAGAAATCCTTGTTTCGTTATTCGACGGCGCGGAACTGTACTTGAGTTTGGAGAAAGCCAAAGCCGATTTTTCGGAAGCTCTTTCTTCTTATCTGCAACTTTCGGAAACCGAAAGGGAAAAATTTTCCAATAAAAAACAATAAATAATTTATATATAATATTTTTCGTATTGACGAAGTAGCTTTTTTTGACTATAATAAAAGCATGGGAAAAAGCAAAAGTATCTGCTTGATATGTTTTAATTCTCTTTCGGTTTCTTTCCACGTATTCACAAGGAAAGACGATTTTGTCGTATGCGATTATCGTTACGACTCTTATTACAGCGGTATCCAAAAAGGTTTTTTCGTCGCACCCAACGAAATCGAAAAATTGATTTCGGGTTTGGTGGACGGATACGTTGCAAAAAGCGGAAAAAATATTCACGAATTGACGGTGGTTTTACCGCAAGCTTTATTCCGCGTCAAAGCCATGCTGAAAACAAAAAATTTAGAAAAGAAAGTAACCGAAAAGGATATAGAAGAAATCAAAAAAATACCCACCGTCGTTCCCGAAGGCTTTGTACATAAACAGGAAATCGTCGGCGGTTTCCGTTGCGGACAGGAAGGAGCCTTTTTTGACGGAATCCTCGGTACCGAAGGGGATACTTTGCAAATGTATTCCGTTTCCGTCTTTCTGAACGAGAAGGCGCAAGAACTCTTTGATAACATAGCCAAAAACATTCACGTTGCTTTTCGGTTTTCCGAGCCGCTCGTTTCGGTCGGCGCACAAATGAAGCGAGAAGGTTACGAGGGCGGCGTATTGGTGTACGTTAACGAACTTTCTACCGATATTTGTTATTTGGAGGGGGGTATACCGTCGAGCGTACTGTCTTTCCCGATAGGAACGGAACATTTCGTCATGCAACTTGGCAAAACGTTGAATTTAGATTACCCCGTTGCCAAAGAATTGATGTTGCACGTCAATTTGGGCTTGTCCCTAAAAAAAGGGGTATATACCGTTTTTTGCGATAAAAAATACGATTTTCCCGTTCAGGAAATAAATCCTGCTTTGTTGGAGTTTTGCGACAGCTATGCCAAAGAAGTGCAATCGTACGTTCGGGGAATCATCGGAGATATGACGGTTCCTTTATACATTGCGGGAACTTATTTACAAAAAGTACATGGATTTTGTGAAATTATCGGCACAAAAATCGATTTGCCCTGTTACTCTTTATTCCCATACGGCTGTCCGCAAGCGGAACCCGAAGAATATTTGATAACGGCAATCGGCGAAGAAATATAAATAAAAGCGATACGGAGGAAAAATATGGATTTTTTTAACAGAGGCGGAACACAAGACACCGAAAGCAACGGTATTCGTTTGACCATATTCGGCGTGGGTGGGGGCGGTTGTAACGCCATTCATCGTTTGGCGCAAGAGAAAGCGGAGTTTGATAAAGTCAATTTTATCGCCGCAAATACCGACAAAATGGCTCTCGATAAGGTTTACAGCGAAGGCGTAACGAAAATATTTTTGGGAAAAGAAAGTACGAACGGCATGGGAGCGGGCAGTAATCCCGATATAGGAAACCGCGCGGCAAACGAATCGAAAGACGAGATAACCGAAATGCTTCGAGGAACCAACCTTTTGTTTATTACCGCCGGTATGGGCGGCGGAACGGGAACGGGTGCATCTCCCGTCATAGCGGGTATTGCGCACGATATGGGCATCTTGACTATCGGCGTGGTAACCAAACCGTTTAATTGGGAAGGAACCAAAAAAATGGAAATTGCCGAACGGGGTATTGCCGAACTTCGAACGAGAGTAGACGTTTTGGTCGTCGTTCCGAATGAAAAAGCATTTAGTTGTCAAGCCGCCGAACCCGGTATGTTAGGGGTGTTCAGAATCGCCGACAACATTCTGAAAAACAGTATCTTAGGGGTAGTCAACATAGTCGGCAGACATTCTTTGATAAATACCGACTTTGCCGACATACGGACGGTTATTCAAGGAAAAGGCTTAGTCCATATCGGTATCGGAAAAGCTTGCGGAGAAAACAGGGTAATGGAAGCCCTTTGTCAAGCGTGCAAAGATCCTCTTATGGATACCTCTATCAAAGGTGCGCACCACGTTATCGTCAATATTTCTTCCGATTACGACGTGCCCGCCAAGCGAATCAACGAGGCATTTACCATGATTCCGCAAGTGGTGGCAAAGGATGCCAACATTATTACGGGATTCGGTTTTCACGAACAACCCGATTCCGTCTGCGTAACCATCATTGCCACCGGTTTCGGCGACGAAACGAGGGGAGAAAACGACGCATACCGCGACAAAGCGCAAGCGGCAGCCATGCTTCTGAGAGAGGTCGCTCCGCAAGAAACCGACGAAAGCGAACAAAGGGAAGAGGAAGAGGACGTTCCTCCCTACCTTCGTTTTATGCGAGAACAAAGGCATTAAGACAGTACGAAACGATACATAAGATAAAACGGTTTTGCAGACGGCAAAGCCGTTTTTTTTACGGAGAACCATGTATATAGAAAAAGTATTCGGTATTCTTTTGGCGGAAGACCTTTTTATCGGGTTCGTTCTTTCGCAACTGCTGAAAAACAAAAATCTACCGAAAATTTTGTTCTTTTCCTTTTCCGACGCCTTTTTATACTGTCTTTTCTGTCTAAAAAACTTTCCTTTGTATCCGTATTATTTTATAAAACTGTTTCTGTTTCCGTTAGCGTTCATGCAGAACGTTGACTTCCAAAAATACTTGACGAACGGAACTTTGTTCGGGTTGGTATTTTTAGCGTTACGGGGGATAGGAAAACTATTGCCGCAGGAAACGGTACCGTTCGGAACGGTGGGTACGGGTTGCATAGTACTTTTGCTTCTGCCTCTTTTCAAAAATATCCGTACCGTAAAAAAAGACAACGAAAATCTGCGAAAAGTGACCATAACCGACGGAAGAAAGACGATAAAAATAACGGCATATTATGACAGCGGTAATCAAGTTTATGCGGAAAAAGGCGAACCCGTCATGATTGTAAATACTTCGGTATATAATAGTTTCAGCAATCCCACCGACGAGGAAATAATCGTTGACAGTTTGGGCGGGATTCGGGTTCTGCCGGCAAAAAAAATTGCGGTACTGAGTGAAAAAGGGAAACTAGTCCCCGTAAAAATGGCTTTATCCGAACGAAAAATACAGTATAAAGCAATCTTGCACAGTCTTATGACGGAGGAATACTATGAAACTATCGGAATGGATTCAAAAGATACTTTCGATTTTTACAAGGAAAAACACCTGTAATTATATCGTATCGTTACCGAATCCTCTTTCGCCGGAAGAAGAAGCGGAAGCCATACTTTTGGCGGAAAAGGGGGATGAAAACGCACGAAACAAATTGATAGAACACAATCTGCGTTTGGTAGTTTACATTGCTAAACGTTTCGATAATACCGGTATTGAAATGGAAGAATTGATTTCTATCGGTTCTATCGGTTTGATGAAAGCCGTCAATAATTACAACACCGAAAAAAATATTAAACTTGCCACCTTTGCATCCCGTTGTATCGAAAACGAAATATTGATGTATTTGCGAAAAACCATAAGAAAAAAATCCGAAATCAGCCTTGACGAACCGTTAAACGTGGATACCGAAGGAAATCAACTCGTACTGAGCGATATTTTAGGGACGGATAGCGATATGGTTTATAAAGATATGGAAAGCAGGGTTGACAACGAAATCCTTTATACCTTGTACAGTCGATTAAACGAAAGAGAAAAAGCCATCGTGGGGATGCGTTACGGTATATTCGGATACGATGAAAAAACGCAAAAAGAAATAGCCGACACCATGAATATTTCACAGTCCTATATCAGCAGATTGGAAAAAAAGATTTTGATACGGTTGAAAAAAGAATTTCAGAAATGTGAATAAGAATTTTACGTTGCGCCATACTATACAATATTCCCTGTGTTTATTACATAGGAGGGAATACGTATGGCAAACAAAAAAGTAAATTTATCGGGGATAAACACGTCGGGACTTACCGTTTTGACGGCAAAAGAAAGTGAAGAATTGTTACGCAGAATCAAGAACGGAGAAAAACATCTGAGAGATACTTTTATTGAAGGGAATATGCGTCTTGTTCTCAGTTTGGTACAACGCTTCCATACCGAAAAAGTAAGTGCCGACGATTTGTTTCAAGTGGGCGTCATGGGACTGATGAAAGCTTTGGATAACTTCGACGTACGCTATAACGTCATGTTTTCGACCTATGCCGTACCCATGATTTTGGGAGAAATGAAACGTTTTATTCGAGAAAGTTGCACCTTAAAAGTAGGAAGAAGCGTGCGAGATATAGCTTATCGGGCAATGCAGGCACGAGAAAAACTGGAAAAAGACAGGACGGGAGAAGCCGATTTAGAGGAAATCGCTTCGGAAATCGACGTACCCTATACCGAAGTGGTAGGAGCTTTGGACGCAATAAGCGATCCCGTTTCCCTTTACGAACCCGTCTATAACGACGGGGAAGAAAGTATGCTCGTTTTGGATCAGATTCGAGATCCGAAAACCGACGACGACATGTTGACGAGTATGACGCTACGCGACGAAATCTCCAAACTTCCCGATAAAGAAAAAGCGATATTGACGTTACGATACTATATCGGAAAAACGCAAACGGAGATTTCCAAAGAATTGGGCATGAGTCAAGCACAGATTTCTCGTTTGGAAAAGACGGCTATTTCTCGACTGAAAGAGGCTTTTTGACATAAAACAAAGGGTGTCGCATATAAATAAGGGTATGACGGATTACACTTTTTGTGAACTGAGAGAACGAGAATTCATTAACGTTGCCGACGGACAAAAATTGGGTAGGGTGGTGGACGTTGCGTTCAATGCCTGCGGGAAGATTTTAGGGTTTGTCGTACCCGGCGAAAAAAAATTATTTAAGAACGTAACTGGTGCCGAAAGTATATTCGTGGCTTGGGATAACGTATTAAAAATCGGAGACGACGTAGTCTTGGTGGACTTGAATAACGATAAACCCCCTTGTTGTATCCCTAAAATTTCGGGAAAATAATATTTTTTTATTTACAAGTTCTTTTTTTTGGTTTATACTGAATACAATGGAGGACTCGAAAATGAAATGTATTTTTTGCGGTTGTATGGATAGCAAAGTAATTGATTCTCGCGTGACGGACGACGGATCCACCATTCGCCGCCGTCGGGAGTGTATTTCTTGTCAAAAAAGATTTACTACGTACGAAAAGGTAGAAGTTACCCCTGTTTTGGTGGTAAAAAATAACGGTAATCGTCAAGCATTCGATCCGATGAAAATAAAAATCGGCATCATGAAAGCCTGCGAAAAAAGACCGGTTCCCATTGCCAAAATAGATAAGCTTGTATCCTCTATCGAACACCAGATTTATAACTTACTTGCCCAAGAAGTTACTTCCAAAAGAATCGGCAATATGGTTATGGAAGGTCTGAAAGAATTGGACGAAGTCGCCTACGTTCGTTTTGCATCCGTTCACCGAGAATTCAAAGACATCAATACCCTTCTTTCCGAAATCGAAAGTTTGGTACAAGATAAAAACCCGAAGTCATGAAACAGTTTTCTTATAACGGCACACCGAAAAAGCTTTCCAAAATTCTTTGTGAATTTTTGGAAGGCTTTTCTTATTCTTACATACAAAAATTGATTCGGAGCGGAGACGTAAAACTGAACGGCGTCCGCATCAAACAAGACGATACCGTTACGGGCGGCGAAATCACCGTATACTGTCGGGAACAGGTTTTGCAAGCCGAGGTTATCTTTGAAGACGAAAACGTATTGATTGCCAAAAAACCGAGAGGTATCACTTCGGAGGACTTCGCCGAGAAATGTTTTCCGAATAAAATCCTTTGTCACCGATTGGACACCAATACCGAAGGTTTGATATTGTTTGCTGCATCCGAGAAGATATTTGAAGAAATAAAAAAATGTTTTTGCGACCATAAAATAGAAAAACATTATGCCGCCGAAGTGTTCGGAAAAGACATAACGGCGGGAGCGTATCACGACTATTTGCTAAAAAACGAAAAAGAAGGGCGTGTCTATATTTATAATCATCCCGTTAAAGGCGCCGTTCCGGTCACGACGGCTTTCACGGTGGTTTCCAAGACGAAAGATACCGCACTTTTGGACGTGGAATTGGTGACGGGAAAAACCCACCAAATACGGGCACATTTTGCCTATTACGGTCATCCTTTGGTGGGGGACGGAAAATACGGCAGTGAAAAATTAAATCGTGAAAAAAAGACGCACGTACAACATCTCTGTGCTTATAAACTTATTTTTCATACCGCCAAAAACCAACTACTCGGCTACCTGAACGGCAAGACGGTAGAAATACCTTTCCCTACTTTTTAGACAACTTTCGACCTTTTCCGTCATATATTGGATAATACGGGACGAGGGTATATGCTTTTGGAAGGGTTTTTTGCGTTATTGAATCAAGTACTGCTTTTTACGTCAAGAATTGATAACGGAAATTCCTTTCCGAATCCGCTTTCGGCGGAAAAAGAAAGAGAATATTTGCTTCGTTTTCGAAAAGAGCACGATACGGAAGCAAGGAATATTCTTGTCAAACACAATCTTCGTCTTGTGGTCTATATAACAAAAAAATACGTCAATTATCCCGACCAAGACGAACTCATCAGCATCGGAACGATGGGACTTATGAAAGCTATCGACACCTTTGACGTTGAAAAAGGTTCTCAACTGGCTACTTATGCCAGTCGATGTATCGAAAACGAAATCTTGATGACCATGCGTTCTTATAAAAAAGGGCGAACGACGTTTCCATTTTTGAAAGTATCGGGAAGGATAAAGAAGGAAACGATTTACCGATCGTAGATATGCTTCAAACGGACGGCGAAACGGTTTATGAAAGAATCGAAGAAGATTTTTTACGTAAAACCATTCAAAACTTGATTGCAGAGAGTTTGGACGAACGCGAAAAAAGGATATTGACAAAAAGATTCGGGTTGGACGATAACCTTCCCGAAACCCAACAGCAAGTTGCCGACGCCTTGCATATTTCTCGGTCTTATATTTCCAGAATCGAGAAAAAAGCTTTACGAAAACTCAAAGAAGCGATAGAAAGAGAAAACTTGTTATTATAAAAATCCCCCGTTCCTAAAAAAGAACGGGGGACAACGGTAGAGTCAGTCTGTAAGCCGAGTTCTGTCTTAAATGGTCATCTATCTAGGCGTATCGTTACCGATATGCTCAAGCGAATCGAAACAAGTCGGGCAAACTATCTGTTTCTTCTTGCATCAAGTGGGGTTTACACGGCCAATTTCGTCGCCGAATTGCCGGTGTGCTCTTACCACACCTTTCCACCCTTACAGTATTTTGCATACTGCGGTTTATTTCTGTTGCACTGTCCTTAAAGTTGCCTTCAGCGGGCGTTACCCGTCACTCTGCCGTACGATGCTCGGACTTTCCTCATCCCCGAAGGGCTGCGACCATTCGGCTGACTCTTATTTTATTGTAACACCGTTTTGTATTTTTTTCAAGTATCTAATCCAAGTTTACGGTCAATAATTTTTTCCATGTGGTATAGTATTTGCTTGTTATGTGCGATTGTTCTTGTATGTTGCATCATTCTTCGGAAGAAAAGTCAGAAAATCTTTCCCGAAAAGAAAGGAATGCGTCAAAGAGATATAGAATCCTTAAAAAAGGAAATCTTTTCGTATGCTAAGACTTTGCGTTCCTATAAGCAAGGGGGACAAAGCGTTACCGTCAAAAACGCCTTTCGACGTATTCAAAAAACCTATCGACTCATTTCGGCAAAAGTGAAAAAGAACGAACCCGTCAGCGAGGCGGAAAAATGGGTTTATGAAAACTTTCATTCGGTTTATACGAAAATCTTTTCAAAACGATTTGATTTTTCGGCATTACCCTATGTGCATGACGAACCCAGAATCCTGTTGTTTGCTCGATTTCTCGTAGAAAACAGTCTAAACGAATTATCTCGGGAACGGATAAAAGGCTGCATGAACTCCTTAAACGGGGTACTTTCTTGGACGTTTGAAGAAATCGTCCATTTTGACGAAGCTATGCTGTTTGCCGTTCTGGAACAAATTGCCGTATTGTGCGATAGATTGCAATATATAGAGTATTATCGAAAACAAGGAAACGGCGGCGTTTTTATAAAAGAGGACGTTGAAAAAGACGTATATTTATACTTTTTGTTGCAGTCCGAAAAAACTACCGCCGAAGTCAAAACTTACTTATACAAACAAGGGTATCGAGAAAAAACCATCTCTATCAACTACCATACCGTTTTGTTGAACAACGCCGAAACGGCAAAAACTTTGTTTACGGCTATTTGTGAGCAAGAAGGTTTCTTTACAGTATGGGACGGGATAAAAAATTCTGATGCGTATCAAGTCATTTCTCAAGATTATAACTTGGAAAATGTATCCTACGATACCTTAAAGACCTATTTTTCCTGTATAGAAAGAATTGCAAAAAAATGTGACGTGTCGGAAAGATACGTTGCGGAACGCTTGGCGGAAGAAGCCAAAAGAGAAAATACAGATCCGTCCGTGTTACTTTTGGACGAAGAAAAAGCTTTACGAAAAGCCATTCTGCGAGGCAAACCGATTCAGCGAAAAGAAAAAAAGAATACGGCGGAAAAAATCTATATCGCGGTTCTTCTTGTTCTTACGGCGGGATTGGATGCGGCACTCGGTTATTTTGTCGGTGTACTTTACGCAGGGTTGTCCTTAGTACCGATTTTTTTCTTTGTGGAAAAGGTGATTAACGAAATCCTGTCCTACCGAAACAAAAAGAAAGAATCCCCGAAAATGGCGTATGATTCCGTTCCCGACGAATATGCCGTTACGGTGGTTTTTCGGTTTTTTGCGCGGGGGTGGAACAATTTCGAGAATATCTCTTTCAAGCTCGGTCGTTACTTGCCGTAAACGGCGAAAAAAACGTGAAAGTCACACTCTTGGTGGATACGAAGTCTTCCAAAACGGCGGTTTCGGACTTGGATAAAAGCATTTTGACGTACTGTGAATCGGTCAAAACCGACGAAGACGTCTGTGTTTTTTTACGAAAAAAAACATATAAAAACGAAAAATTCGCTCCGCACGAACGAAAAAGAGGGGCTATCTGTGATTTGGTAAAATGTTTCCATACCCATGATACTTCTTCTTTTTATTATATATCGCAAAAAGACTTCATCACTACCGAGTACTTGTACTTATTGGATGCCGATACCAAAATACTGCCGGGCGGGGTTTTGGAATCGGTCAATCGATTTGCTCACCCGTACAATAAAAAATATGACCTGCTTGCTTGTTACAATCGAAGTAATCTGTATTCCGTCGAAACCCTTTATTCCGAAAGGTTTTCCGAACAATGCGGTTTCGAAGGTTATCCGTTTTACACCGGCTTA
>DCGI01000036.1:13509-19207 GCA_002315475.1 Christensenella sp. UBA1782
CTATTCCTTATTCGGAAAGGAAATTTTTTGCGGAAAAGGAATGGTGAAGGTTTCTTCGTTTTATAAAAAAATCGTAGATATTTTTCCCGAAGAAAAAATACTTTCTCACGATATTTTGGAAGGTTCTGTTTTAACGACGGGAACGGGCGAAACGGTTTTTGAAGACGTCCCGAACGGTTTTTTATCGGACAGAGAACGGAAAAAGCGATGGAATCGGGGCGATATTCAACTTTTACCTTTTTTGTGCGGAAGATGGCGAAATGAAAAGGGGGAGAGAGTAAAAAAAGATATTGCACCGCTGTATAAATTCGTCATGTTGAAAAACGTGGCGCGGCTCGTGTATGCTCCGACCGTATTCGCTTTGTTTATTTGCGGACTGTTTTTGCAACCGGTCTACGGTTACGTCGGACTGTGTTTGTTTTCCCTTCCGTATTTTTGTGACGTGTTGTCTGCCGTACGGAAAGTTCGGGAAAATGTCTTGCCGTTTTATATCGTACAAAAAGTCGTACGGTACGGTTTTGCCGCAATCGAAGATTTTTTTATGATACCGTACTATGCCGTATCCGACGTTGTCGTTTTGGGAAGCACGTTGTTAAGGATGATTCTCGGTAAAAATTTATTGGAATGGAAGACCTTTCGTTCCTCGCAAAACGAACAGTCCATACTCGGATACGTGCAGGAGTTCTTGCCGTCCGTTTTTGTCTTGACGGTGGTTTTACTTGTCTGCGTCCTCTTTACTCCGTATGCCTTCTTGGTTTTTCTATATACCGTCGGTGCGATTTTAGTATATTTGGAAATATATTTTGCTTCTTCTACCGTAAAAAATCTACGGAATATCGGAAAAGACGATAAACGGTTTCTTCAGGAAATCGCCTTGGCAACGTATCGGTATTTTGACTATATGCGGAAGGAAAAAGGTTTGATTTCGGACGCTTTGCAGGTGATTCCGTTTAAGGGACAATCCAAAACCGTTTCGCCCACCGATATAGGTTTCTCTTTGCTTGCCGAAATCTGCGGTCAAAAGTTGGGGTTTATATCGGAGGAAATTTGCCGAGAAAATGTTTTGAAAACGTTAAAAGATATTATCGCTTTGCCGAAATGGTACGGCAACCTATATAACTGGTATTTTGTAAACGATTTCGAAAAAGCACAAAATTTCGTATCTGCGGTGGACGAAGGAAATTTCTTATTATGCCTCGTTCTGGTTCAAGAATTCTTCAGGGGAAAAGACCGAGAAATTCCGAAAATCATACAGAATTTACTCGATAAAACCGATTTATCGAAATTGTACGATACACAAAAACATTTATTCTACGTCGGATACGACGGTAAAAAGACAGGGCATTACGACCTTCTTGCATCGGAAAGCCGTATTCTCAGTTATCTGTATATTGCTTTCAAAAAGGAGTATCGGCATTATTATACCTTAAAAAGAGAGTATTCGTCGCAAGGAAAAAACTTTTTATTGAGTTGGAACGGAACGATGTTTGAAATGCTGCTTCCGGAACTGTTTTTGCCGGCACCGAATCATTCCGTTTTATCGGAAAGTGTCCGTCAAAACATAAAAAATCAAAAGAAAAACAAAATAAACGGACGTTGGGGAGTCAGTGAAAGCGGATATTACGCTTTTGACGAAAACGGTGTGTATCAATATAAAGCTTTCGGCGTGTCGGAAAACGCCCTTTCTTCGGAGTATACGGGGAAAGTAATCGCTCCGTACGCTTCCGTTTTGGCACTGGATCGAGAAGGGGAAAGCTGCCACGAGAATCTAAGAAAGATGCAAAAGTATTTTACCGAATACGGTTTTTACGAAAGTATCGATTGCAGCGAAAAGGAAAAAGGGGCATATCAATACCTTACGCACCATCAAGGGATGATATTATGTGCCGTAACCAACGTCTTAGAAGGCGATTTTCTGAAAAATTTAGCCTGGAAAAATAAGTTTCTGTACGGTTTACAACCTTTGTTAAACGAATTGCCGTCTACCGTAAAACATTACGTAAAAAAAGGGTATTCCGGCAAAAAAGTCCTACCCGAACGACGGGAAAAAGAGGGGAGATATACAGTTTTTTCCGATAAAAACGACTTTGCCGTTATCGGAAAAGAAAGCTTCTTTTTACGGTTCGGCGAAACCGTCGTTTGCAAGGAAGATGCGTATTTTTTTCCGATAAAAAACGGGAAGATTTCTCTTTACGGATGCTTCCTTCTTTTCGGGGCGTAGTCTTTCGGTGTTGTCCGAGTCGCATCGAAAAACTGTCTTTTTATGCCGATATTGTTCTTAACGGCTTAGACGCCTATTTTTCTCATCCGACTTTCAGCGATATGTTCCTTACGGTGAAAAAAATCGATACGAATACCGTCCTGTTTTCGAGAAAATATAAAAAGCAAACTCGGCATCTTTTGGTGCGTGTAAAAGGGATGAGTAAAATCGTATGGGACTGCAACCGTTCCAACCGTCCCGACGAAAAAAAAGAATTTCCTGCCGTAGGAACGGTTCTGACTCCCTGTATTCGTTTTTCGGGGAAGCCGTACCCCGAAAAAAACTGTGAAGTAACGTTTTTATTCACTGAAAGCGAACAAGAAGCGTGTTATTATGCCTCGGTGCTTCCCGAAAGCGTGTTTTCTTATGCTTTGGAAGATAACCGACAATCATTACGGGCAAAAACCGAAGAAATCTTACCGTATTTGTTATATGGCGAATACGATACCGATGCTTTGAAAAAGGTCGTCGATACCCAAAAACAGGATGATTTTTTCGAATACGTACGGTATAAAAAAGTGCTTGTCTATAAGCCTTCTCGTTGGAATGCGGAAGAATGTACCGAGCTATGCAAAACGGTAAACGAATTGTATGCGTTACGGTTTTCCGTTAAGTTGGTATTTTGGGGAGATTTTACACCCGAGCAAGAAGGGTTTATTCGAGAACAGGCGCGTCAAAATCATTTAGTTGACGTGTTCGTAGAAAGAGAGAACGTTTATTCGGGGCACTTGGTTTTAGGCGACCGATTGAGCGTAGTCCGTAGCTTTTTGACCAAAAAAGAAATTTTACCCAACGAGGAAGAATCCGTAATCTCCCTTGATAGTCCGCTTGTGGCGTTTCGTACCGGATGCGGCGGTTTTGTCGAGGAAGGGTACCTTTGCGACGAAAAGCCCCTTTTACCGTACGCCCATGTGGTCGCCGAGCGGTTCGGTGGGTTCGTGCATACCGTACAAGGGGGAGGATTCTTTTATTTCGGAAATTCCCGTGAGAATCCCTGCTGTCTGTTTCATAACGATTCTGCTTGTGACCATGACGGAGAAAATATTTATATCGAAGTGAACGGCTCTTCTTTCTACCTTTCGGGCGGTACTGGAAAGAATCATTATTCCTTATTGGAAAAAGGTTGTTTTACCCATACGCTGCAAGCGGAAAACATACGTTGCAAAACTAAATACTTTTTACAGAAAGAAGGAAGAATTCGATTGATTTCCGTCGATATATCCGACTTTGAAGGCATACCGTTTATTCTGCATTACCGCTTGTTTCCCAAAGAAAAGGGCGAATATGTTTATTGTCGGACGGTAGAAGACTGTATCGTCGTCGAAGACGTTTTTGCGAGAAAAAAATACTATCTTCGTTGCCTTGTTTCCACCGGAAATCTACAAGTGAAAGGTCGTAAAAACGTAAATATAACGATAGAAAACGATGCGTCTACCGAAATACTTTTCTGTTTTTCGGAAGATATGACATTGCTGAAAACCATTCGCACCGAAGATAAAGAATTATTGTATGAAAGTGCGATGCAAAAGCAAAAAGATTGGGAAAAAATTCAAGTGTCCTGCCCCGAAAGAAGTTTTGAAGAAATCGCAAATATGCTTTTTTATCAAACGTTACATTCCAGACTTTTCGGAAGAACGGGTTATTACCAAGTGGGCGGTGCTTACGGTTTTCGCGACCAGTTACAAGATTGCATGAACCTATTCGACCATCCCGAACTCTTGAAAGAACAGATAGTGCGCTGTTGCCGACACACCTATCGGGAAGGGGACGTCATGCATTGGTGGCACGAGCCGTTTTTCGGAATTCGTACGAGAATCGGTGACGATAAATTATTTTTGGTGTGGGCGGTGTGTCGGTATGTGGAACTTACCGGTGACAGAGATTTTTTGAAAACGGAAACCGAATATTTACGTTCCGAACCGTTGCAAAACGAAGAACGGGATAGATGCGAGAATCCACCGTTGACGGATTTTTACGAAAGCGTGGAAAAACACTGTGAACGCATATTAAAAAACGCTTTGAAATACGGTCGTCACCGCTTACTCGTTATGGGAACGGGGGACTGGAACGACGGCATGGACGAAATCGGGGAAAAAGGGGAAGGAGAAAGTGTCTTTACCTCCATGCTTGCCTATAAAGTTTTGGTGGAATTTGCTCAAATATGTGAAGAATCCAAGAAAAAAGATTTGCTTGCAAAAGCCAACGAGTTGAAGGTGTCCCTGAATCTTTTTGCATTTGATAAAGATCGTTATCTTCGTTTATGCTCGGATGAGGGGGTGTGGATTGGTAAAGAAGGCGGAGAAGGGGTACAACTTGACTTGCTCACACAGGCGTTCGCCGTTCTTTCGGGGGTTGCCGAAGGAGAACGAGCCGTAAAGGTGTTAAAAACCTGTGAAAAAACGTTAGACAGAAAGGGGGGACTTATTAAACTTCTTACTCCGTCGGCATCCGATTACCGCTTGGGTTATATTTCCGACTATCCCGAAGGCATACGGGAAGAAGGCGGGCAGTATACACACGCCGCCGTATGGTATCTGACGGCTTTGTGCAAAATCGGTGAACAAGATAAAGCGTACGAGTATTTTCAGCTTATCAATCCCGCCGAAAAATGTCGCGACGCCGACAAAAACCGTATGTATAAAGGAGAGCCTTACGTTCTTGCCGGTGACGTCTATTCCAATAAACTGCAGTACGGTCGATGCGGATGGAGTTGGTATACGGGTAGTGCGGGATGGGCGTACCGTTTGATTTTCGAAGAGTTTTTCGGTATCAAAATACGAAACGGAAAATTACAAATACAACCGAAACTCCCGAGAAAATTGAACGATTCCGTCGTTTCGTTACGTTTCGGAAAAGGAGAATTTATGATTCGGTATCGACTCGGCGTTCTGGACAGGCTGACGCAAGACGGCGTGGAAGTGACAGAAATTGATACCGAAAAAGGGGGGATATCGGAAATTCTCGTAGAGATTCCTTCGATTTATTGACATATCTTGCTTGTCAATGTTACAATAGAACCATGGATTTATTCGAAGACAACAGAAAGGCGGGAATGCCCCTTGCCGAGCGAGTGCGTTGTACGTCGTTAGATACCTTTTTGGGACAGCAACATCTCGTGGGAGAAGGGTGTTTGTTGCGTCGTGCCATCCGTTCGGACAGGTTGGGTAGTTGTATCTTTTACGGCCCTCCGGGATGCGGCAAAACCACGCTTGCCAACATTATCGCCAACACGACGAACTCCGCATACGTGTATTTGAACGCCGTTTCCAGCGGCGTAGCCGATGCTAAAAAAGTAATCGACGACGCTAAGGCAAGATTGGCGATGACAGGGAGAAAAACCTATTTGTTTTTAGACGAATGTCATCGCTGGAATAAAGCGCAATCGGATTGCGTACTTGCTTCCATAGAAAAAGGAGAAATTATCTTTATCGGCAGTAG
>DCGI01000013.1 GCA_002315475.1 Christensenella sp. UBA1782
TGTTGGCATTTGTTCCGGTGTTAAGATCGAAGGATCTATCCGGTAATCCATTTTGGTTGTTCCATCGAATAGTTTAAATAGTTTCCGTAACACATAGCCAAAACAAACCAACATGATTTCCGCTGAAACTTTTTCCAGTCCTCTCCGTCGTATGCGATCGTACTCCATATCTTGTTTTATCACGCCGAATACGCCTTCGGCTTGGGCGCTTCTGTTTACGCGCAATTTTATTCCTTTGATGCTTAATAAATTACTTTTAGCTCTGATATCATAAATTATGCTTTCTTCCGACTTTCTCAGCGAGCCGGAATGCTTGGAAAAACCATAAATGATTGCTGCAAATAACTTGTATGGATTGTACGGTCTTCTCCCTTCTTTGTATTCGCTAACTTCACTTTGTATGATTTTTCCTGCTCCCGATTCTTCTAAAAATACAAGAAATTTATCAATAATTTTGATTTCCTTCATCTTTTCGTTGAAGGAATACGCTAAACACGGTTGAAATGGTATAAAATACGACATAAATATCTCCTTGCAAGAAGATATTTTAGTTCGATTTTATGTAAAAACAAATAAAATAATTGATTTACTGTCATAAAAAGAGGTCTGTCAAAAACTTGCGTTTCTTAACAGCCCCTTTTTTATTCGATACTCTATTGGAAACTATTCCTTCGATTTTACTTGCTTTCTTTGTTGTAGGCGTTGTGCGCCGAATCCTCCGAAGAGTATCGCCAAAATTTCTGCTGTCGTTCCGCTTTTCATTTGTTCCTCCGTGCCGTAATTGGTAATTTATATCGACCATTGTTAGTATACTTTAGTATTTTCATTTTGTCAATAGTAAATTATACAATAGTATTGCAATATTTGACATTTAGGAGAATTCATATGGGTGCACTGCAAGAAAGAATTAAAGAACTCCGCACGCAATACGGGTTAAGCCAAGTAGATTTCTCAAAAAAGATGCATATTTCCAAACAATGTGCATCAAATTGGGAAAACGGCAACGTCATGCCCTCCGTCGATATGCTTACCAAAATCGCAGATTTCTTTCAGGTGTCGACGGATTATCTTTTGGGACGGGTTTCCGATGACGTTATTAGCACCGACGGACTGACCGACGAACAAAAAAACCATATCCGTATGCTTATCAAAGACCTGCTTACGGCAAACGGAAAATAGTGCTTTTTACAAATCAATAATGCCGCAAAACAGAGTTTTGCGGCATTCCGTGTTCTTTTGGGAAAAGGGGTACGGGGAGAAACTCTTTTTCGTAAAAAGGTTTCTCCCCGCCCGTCTTCATATTATTTTGTTTTCACCATTTCTTGATAGGGAATAAAATAAAAATTATATTTTCCATAGAGTTTTACGGCATGGACGTTATCGGGTTCCACTTCCAAACGATAGCGTTTAACCTTATATTCGGCAAAAACCGTTTCCAACAGTTTGCTTGCTATCCCCCTTCCTCGATACTCGGGCAAAACGTACAGTTCTTCTATCCAAACGGTTTCACCGCCCCCTTCCTGCGAAAAGGTTTTGGCAAGCAACGTATACCCCGCCGCCTTTCCGTCTTCTTCGGCAAGAAAGCAAACGGCATAGGTGTCTCTCGTCACCAATTCTTCAAAGGTTTTTTCCATGTATTCCCGTTCGATCGGCGCCATAACGCCGTCGGTTTGGTAAAATTTTTCCACCAAGTACAAATAGCTTTCTCGGTCTTCTCTGTTTATTTTTCGAATCGTCATGGCTATATTATTTTTCGGGTTAAGTGGTCGATGCCGACGCTTTCGTGGGATTCGTATACCCTTTGTCCGTTCTTCATGGTAAAATCTCTCCATGCGACGTTCTGAATGGCGATACTCCGGGAAGAAACGCTCAAAAGTGTCCTGCCGAAACCGTAAAACAAATCCCTTTCATAAAAGGGTTCTATCCCGCCGACAAGCGGCGCAAAGGTCACTTCTTTCGGTTCTGCTGCATTCTCGTCATTTTTTTTATCGCACGAAAGGAAGCGACAAACCGCCGGCAACACAATCGCCAATACTCCTTCCATCTTTTTCATAGCGCTCCTTATATATACGCAGAATAGTAGTATTATAAATAATAATAAGTGCCTTGTCAACCAAAGGGCGTACATTACACGTCCACCCTATCGTCCATCAATACTTTTCCAATCCCAACAAATAATCGGTCGAAACCGAGAAATAAGAAGCGATTTTCACTAAATCATCCAAATTCGGCTCTCGCTGTCCCGTTTCCCAAAAACTGACGGTTTGATTGCAAACCCCTAAGTTTTCCCCCAACTTTCTTTGCGATAAGCCGCTCTGCACCCGTAATACCTGCAAATTACGTCCAAAAACGTTATTAAGCATAGAGTTTTCTCCTGTATCAAAAAGCCCCGTTTTGGCGGGGCTTTTTGTTTTTTCGACGAAATGTTCTATCGGTCGACTTTGGTGCTTTCGGTCAGACGTGCGATGACTGCGGCATCCTTGTCGGCATCGTATCTGCCGTAGTGCTTTTTGATGAGGTCGACACGCTCTGCCTTTTCGGCGTCACTCAGCGTTTCGTATTCGCCCGTTTTGACCTTCTCGGTAAAGAAGCGCATCCTTTCCAGAATGGTGTTATTCAGTTTGAACCGGAAAGAACCGATGAAAGCTATGGAGATAAGGACGGCGACCGCTACACCCATTAATAGGCGGATCGTCAACAGGACTTTGTCGACGTTGACGGTGGAAACGGCAAAACCGCTACTGATCGAAGGATCGGCGGCGTTCATTTCCACCAATTTCGATTCGATTTGTGCGCTGTATTGCGCCATATACTGAGCGATATTTTTGGCGTTTACTTCGGCGGTATAGACTTCGGTACCCATGACCTGTTCCAAAGCTTTGGTGGCACTGAGGTATTGGTCGTAGCCGATACCCGTCAAAATCCAACCGATTAAGCCTACGCCCAAAGCACCGGAAACCTTTCTCGCAAGCGTCATCATTCCGCTGTAATTGCCGGTAGGTCTTTCGCCGAGTGCAAGTTCGGCTACGTCGAGGGTGTCGGGGAAGTTCATCCAAGGGATCATTTGCGCTCCGCCGAATCCGAAGCCCATGACGAAAGCGGCTATCGGAATCACCCATGCGGGACACCATGCGGGATCCATGACGGCGATAATGATGCCGCCTGCTATATACAGCGGTAATCCCATACGGAAGGCAAAGGCTTTACCCTTTTTATCCATCATAACCCGAACGAGGGGGAACGCCAAAACGGCGGCAACCATCAAAGGGGCAACGACGAACATGGAAGAGAAATTCATTTCTCCGACAATGGGAAGCGTCATGGTAACGCCGCGCCAAACGTGAGAAGCATAGTAAGCGGCAAGAGCGGAAAGCATATCCATACAGGTAAACGCCGCAACGTACATAATAATGTGCCAGCGATAGGATTTATTGATATAAGGCTTCGCATAGCCCGAGAAAAAGGTCTTTATATCGAACTTTTGCTTTTCTTCGCCGGGTAGGGGTTTGATTCTTTCTTTCGTAAAAATACCGGTAACAATCAAACCACCGCCGAACAGCAATCCGAAGACGGAACCGAGAATCAAGTCGAAAGTACTCGCCGTCATTTGCCCTTTGGTATAAGAACCGAGAATCAACAGCGGCAAAACATAGGCAAGTCCGGAAGCAAGAGCGGTGAAAACCAGCTTGACGGTATTGGCATTGTTCCGTTCCTTAAAAGACGGAGAAATATCGCTTGCCATCGAAGTGTACGGCACTTGCGTAACGGTACTGCAGGTATTCCAAACCAAATAGAATATCAAGACGTAAGCAATCATGCCCGCTTGCGAAGTAATCCCCCAATCCTTAATTGGCGCAAACAATAAGAATAACGCAACAATCAAGGCAATACCGCCGAAAACCATATACGGCTTTCTGCGTCCCCACTTGCTACTCGTGTTGTCACTGATAAACCCCATAACGGGATCGGTAACGGCGTCCCAAATCTTGGAAAGCATCATAATGGTAGAAGCCGCCGCCGCCAAAATACCCAAACCGTCCGTCATGTAGTTGAGCATGACGCAGGACATTAAAGCAACGCCGCCCCCGTCCATCAACGCCCCGCAACCGTATGCCAATTTTTCTTTCAAAGGCACGTAGTCGGGACTCGATTGATAGGATAAATCCTTTTCTTTCTTCTTTTTCATAGAATTCTCCTTTATTTTTATTAAAAAACCTTTTACAGTATACCATATATACCCCCTCCCGTCAAGACAAGTCTTACGAGAAAAAACTTTTTACCTTTTTAGGTCATTCGGGGAAGGAACCCTTTTTAG
>DCGI01000095.1:0-17974 GCA_002315475.1 Christensenella sp. UBA1782
CAGAATAGAGCCGACCACCAAAAAGATGACGACCGACCAGGTATACCCGCAATAGACCACGACGGGCGAAGTCAAAATGCTCAAAAGCACGCCGCCCACCGTCGTCCCGTTATAGGCACTGACGATGTAGGTGATAAATCCCGATACGGCGTCCTGTCGATTATATAGCACCACGTGAACGGTGGAAAGCAGAAAAAACACCGAAAAAATCAAAAGAAGTTTCATAATCGGTCGTAAGCGTTGTATCGGTTTCTTCGTGCAACGCAAAATGCAGGCGACGTACCCCAGCGCCAAATACAGATACGAAGCCCATCCGAATATCTTTACCACGAAGTATAACGTCGCCGGAACACACAACGCCACCGTAAGAATCGCCAAAACGGAGAATCCTACGATTTGTCCTTTGTATCTTTCGAAAAATCCTTTCATGTTCGTTTTTCTCCTATTTTTGGATAATTTCCAACAAATCGCACCCTATATCTTTTCCTACGTAACAAACGGTCGCTTTACGGAAATCCAATGTTTCCCGCGCAAACTCTTCGATTTCTTCCTTGGTTACCGACAACAATTCTTCCACTTCCTGTTTTGCGGTGGAGAGGATACCGTATTCCGTATAATTTCTTCCCATGCTCCTCATTCTGCTGTTGACGCTTTCTTCCCCCAAAACCAAAGACGTTTCGTACTGATTCCGCGTTTTCAGCAATTCGCTGTCGGAAATCCCTTTTTCCAACAGTTCTTCCACCGTTTTTTTGACGGCTTCGGTCGCCTTGACCGCCGTTTTCGGAGAGGTCGCATAATAAATATCCAAAGAACCGCCGCCCGTTCTTACCATGTTGTACGCCATGATTTCATACGCCAGTCCCAATTCTTCCCGAACCGATTGAAACAGTCGGCTACTCATACTGCCGCCCAAAATATTGGCGAGAAGATAGGGCGTATACATTTTGACTTCCCCGAACTTTTTGGCGGGAAAGCGAACGTAGACCACCGCCTGTTCAAAAGGTTTTTTTAACGAAGCATAGGTGGAAAAAACATCGCCCTCCGTCCTGTCGAACGGTACGAACGGCTTCTTAAACCGAGGCATCAATGCCACGAAATATTTTTCCACGTAAGAAAGCACGACGTCTTTTTCGAGGTCGCCGACAAAAGAAATACACATATTTTCGGGACGATACCACCGTTCCCGAAAAGAAAGAACATCTTTTCGTTTCAGTTTTTTCACCGTTTTTGCCGTTCCCAAAATGGGACGTCCCAAAGAAACGCCCTCTCCGAAATACACTTTCGCCAAAAGGTCGGAACAAAGCGAATCGCCGTCATCGTCGTACATGTGTATTTCTTCCAACACAACGCCCCGTTCTTTTTCAATGTTTTCGTCGGTATAGGTGGAACGCCAAAGCATATCCCCCAAAATTTCAAAATACCGTTCGGTAAACTTTCCCAATCCGGAAAAATAGTACACCGTCATGGTTTTGGACGTGTACGCATTACTGTTCGCTCCCAGTCTGTCGGTTTCGTCCGCAAGTTGAAAAGCCGTTCTTTTTTCGGTTCCCTTAAAAGTCATATGCTCGATAAAATGAGCGATGCCGTTCTCCTTTTCCGTTTCGTTGCGACTGCCGGCGCCCACGAAAATGCCCACCGCGCTCGCCAGCGAAGTGTCTTTTTTTTCATAGCAAACGTGCAGCCCGCAAGGTAAGGTAATCAATTCTGCCATAATACTGTTATTATAATATATTTGTAAACAAATTTCAAGGCAAACGGGCAATATCGACAAAAAAACTTCTTCTCGGCTCATTTTAACCACCATCGGAAAAAAAGGAAATTAAAAATGTTTGACATATCTCTCGTTTTCTTGTATACTATGTTAGATTATTTTGTAAAATTATTAAAAAGCGAGGAAATACATTATGAAAAGAACATTTCAACCGAAGAAAAGACAAAGAAGCAAAGTGCACGGTTTCCGTAACAGAATGTCCACCAAGGGCGGTCGTAACGTTTTGAAGAGAAGAAGAGCGAAGGGCAGAGCGAAGCTGAGCGCATAACCGTATGCAAAAAATTTACCGACTGACACAACGGGGAAGCTTCACGTATATTTATAATCACGGCGTCAGCCGTTCCGCTTCTCACATCGTCGTGTACTGTGTACCCGCACACAATCTGAAAGTGGGTATCGTCGTCGGTAAAAAGGTCGGCAACAGTGTGGTTCGAAGTCGGGTAAAACGTCGCATCGGCGAACGATTCCGTCTTTTGATACCGCAAATCAATCCTTCTTATAATTTTGTCATCGTGGCGAAAAGCGTAGCCGCCGACGCCACCAGCGAAGCATTTCGAAACGATATTCTCTATGCTTTGCAAAAGTTGGGAGTTTTGTTGCAGGGATGAAAAAAGTCTGTTTCCTCTTATTACGTTTCTATAAGACTTTTCTTTCTCCCGCTCTCTCGACAAAATGTATCTACGTCCCTACTTGTTCTATGTACACCTATGACGCCATTGAAAAATACGGCGTCCTTTTGGGTATAATAATGGGAGCGGGCAGAATCCTGCGTTGCAACCATTTTTCCAAAGGCGGTTACGATCCTGTTCCGGAAAATCTCAGAGGAATTGCAAAATGGACTTTATAAATTTACTTTCTTGTCAGGCACTCAACGACGCCATCGGAGAACTCATCTATAAATATTTATACGGATGGGTTCAAACTTGGTCGAATAATTGGGAACTCATCGGGGCGTTCAGCGTCACCACCATTCTGTTTACCGTCTTTTTGAAGGTACTCGTTTCTCCTCTCGACATTTGGCAAAAAGTCGTCATGCGTAAAAATGCCAAAAAGATGGAAGAAATGAAGCCCGAATTGGAAAAAATTCAAAAACAATGCGGCTCCAATCGAGAACTTCTTGCGCAAAAGCAACGAGAAGTTTATAAAAAGCATAAGTATTCCATGTTCGGCTCCTGCTTGCCCCTAATCGTCACGATGGCGGTCTTCTTCGTCGTGTTCGGCGGATTCAACAGTGCCGTTAAACTGCACAGTCAAAAAACCTACGACGCTTTGAAAACGGAATACTACACCGTCTATAACGAAACCATGATCGATCGAGGCGCTTTGATTGCGCAAGGCGACGCCGCTCCCGTCGAAAATCCGAATTTCGACGCATCGAAAAAAGCCGAAGTCATCGCCGAAGCCAAGACGCTTGCCGGCGAAGCCACCATTGCTTTGTACGACAAAGAGTATAAAGAGTCCTTTATATGGATCGATAATATCTTTGCCGGTGATAATTGGGACGATCCCATCATGGACGCCGCCGACGCGCAAAAGAACATTTCCAATCTCGACGAGGTGGAATATAACGCCGTCATGAAGGCACTTTCCGTCAAATACAACGTTGGATGGAACGGTTATTTGGTGTTACCGATTTTGGTACTCCTTTTGAACGTAGCGTCCATCTTTATCAACAAGCCGATGATGAATCAGCAACAACAAGCCTCCATTGCTCCCGGACAAACGGAAGAACAACAAAAGGCACAACAATCGCAATCGAAAATCATGCAATACATTATGCCGATTATGATGTTTGTTTTTGCTTTATTCTATTCGGCGGCATTCACTCTCTATATGTTCGTCAATATGTTGTTCTCCATTGTTTTGAACCTTGTTTATACAATCATCACAAAGAAAAAGGATGACGCAGAGAGGGAATACAAACTTTCCACGACCATTAAAAAATAAAATAAGGAGATAACTTATGGAACCTAAAACGAACGAATTCAAAGCATCGAGCGTTGACGCCGCCATTCAACTCGGTTTGGAGCAATTGGGCTTGACCGAAGAAGAAGCGGATATCGAAGTCGTAGCCAAAGGCGGCATTTTTTCCAAAGCCGTCGTACGCATCACCCCGAAAACGGTAGCGGAAGAACCCGTAGCCCCCGCAGAAAAAGAAGAAGAAATCGTCGTCGATGCAGTCGTCGAAGAACCGATTCAAAAAGAAGCTTCCGAAAAGCCGGAAGAAAAAATCATTCCGATGGAAGTTTTGAAAGCAAAATTGGAAGAAGGCAAAGCCTTTTTGGACGGACTTTTACTTGCCTATGGCGGTGCGGTCGGATTGGAAGCCAAAATTCGAGACGGCGAACTCAACTATTACGTAAACGGCGAAGACGCCGGCAACTTTATCGGCTATAAGGGAGAGACCTTAGACGCCGTACAAACCCTCGTTCGGCATTATATCAACCAAAATACCGACGATCTCATCGGTGTCGTGGTAGACGCCGATTTCTATCGGGAAAGACGAAAAAAGACCTTGATTGCCATGGCGAAACGGGTTGCTACACAAGCGTTTAACCAACACCGAGAAATCGCTCTCGAACCGATGAACAGTTATGAACGTCTTATCATTCACGCCGCTTTGCAAAACAGTTTGGAAGCGGAAACCCGTTCGGAAGGGGAAGGCAAAGATCGTCACGTTATTATCTGCCCGAAAAACGGAACCATGAGTTACGGTGACAGCGGGTTCAAACGGAAAGGTCCGGGACACACCAAAACGTACGGCGGAAATAAGAGAAAGTTTTAATCATGTCGGATACCATCGTTGCCGTAGCGACTTCTTTGGCAAGTTCTTCGGCTATCAATATCATAAAAATCAGCGGAGAAGATGCCTTTGCTCTCGTGCAAAGCATCTTTTTTTCTTCTAAGATGCCTTCACCGCCCTTACCCAACGTAATGTATCTCGGCAGAGTACAGGGGGAAAACTTTTGCGAACGGGCGTTTGCCGTTTTCTTCCGCGCTCCCCACTCCTATACGGGAGAAGACGTGGCGGAGATACACTGCCATGGCGGTATCGGCGTCACGCAGGCGGTCGTACGTTTGGTACGGGAAAACGGTGCCAGACCTGCCCAAGCGGGAGAATTTACCCGTAGAGCTTTCCTCAACGGCAAACTGACCTTAGCGGAAGCCGAAGGACTTCTGGACGTCATCAACGCCGAAAGCGAAAGTGCCATTCGGAACGCATACCGTCTCGCCGACGGCGAACTGACCAAAGGACTGGTCGAAAGCGAAAAACGCCTTACGGAAGGTATGGCGATGTTAGAAGTTAAACTCGACTATCCCGAAGAAACGGAAGAGGATACTTTTCCGCAGGCAAAAGAGGCACTTCGTTTTTCTTTACAAGAAGTCGATAAACTCCTTGCGTCCGCTTCGTATGCAAAAACCGTTCGTTTGGGTGCCGACATTGCCATTATCGGTGTTCCTAACGTCGGAAAAAGCACTTTATTGAACGCCCTTGTACAATCGGACAGAGCCATCGTCAGCGATATAGCGGGGACGACGAGAGACGTCCTCTGCGAAAGCATGGAAGCAGACGGCATTCGATTTAATTTTCTGGATACGGCGGGTATTCGGGAAGGTGGTGACGTCATCGAAAAAATCGGCGTGGAACGCTCCAAAAAAGCGGTGGAAAGTGCCGACGTCATTTTGTTCTTAACCGATTTATCGACGCCCGAAACGGCGGAAGAACGGGAAATTTTTGAGCTTGTTCGCAACAAGAAATACATTCTCATCGGCAACAAACTCGACAAAAAAGAGTATCCGAGAACAGGTGCTGTCCAAATATCCGCCAAGACGGGAGAAGGCATCCATACCGTTTTGGAAAAACTGCTTGCCCTCGTCAATCGGGATGCGGTGTACTCGCAAGGCATCCTCACCAACGAACGGCATATAGCCGCCTTATCGGAGTGCAAGCGGCATTTACAAGCAGCTCTCGCCGGCTTCGACGGTTTGCCCGCAGAGTGCGTGCTGTCCGACGTCCGCTCGGCTTTGGACTCGCTCGGACAAATCACCGGATCCAACGTCAGCGACGCCGTCGTCGACTCCGTTTTCTCTCAATTTTGCGTCGGGAAGTAAACAACCAATACGGAAGTTTTAGAACCCGATAAAAGGAATATTCGCATAAAAAAAGCATCGGCAGAGCCGATGCTTTTACTTTGCGGCTCACAGCCGCGCAGAACGGTAATTATGTTCATACGTTTCTCTTGCCCGTTCTTATTTCGTCAGGGTAAGATTAAAGTCCAAGCGGTTGGTGTCTACGTCGATATACTCGATGTCGTCCATTTCTTCGCAGAGTTCTTCGGCAACGAAAGTATTCTTATAGGTATCGTCATTGAGGATTTCGGGAATCTGAATGGCGATATTGTTGAAGAAGAAGCGGTTATCTCGAATCACCACGTCGGCATTCACGCTGTTGATGGCGATAGACGAGTTGTTCATGAATAAGGAGGTACGGATGCTTACGTCGCTCTCCTGTCCCTGAATATTGATAGCGATGGCGTTCCCGTTAAATACCGAATCCTTGATTTCCAAAGCGCCGTCTTCCTGTGCGATGGCGACGTTCAGTTTGATGAACTTCGTCGTATTGCTGACGTTGACTTTACCGCCGTACCCGACGTTCGTATGGATACCGGTGGTATTTTGATAGGAATAATCGGGATCTCCGCAGATTAAGCAAGAAGCGATTCTGACGCTTCCGGCAGTTTTCTCCACCTCGATACCATGCCCACCTTTCGACGAAACGACGACGTTGACGATTTCCAACGAGAGGGAGCCGTTTTTAACGGTGATACCCGAAATCTTGGTAGCAATATCCATCGTCGTAATATCGTAGTACCCGATCAAGGTCACGTTGACGTCGCCGTTCTTGCCGATGACGATCGGACTGTATGCAGTGTATTTTCCGTTGCCGTCGGTGAGCGGTTCCAAATATATCTTGACGGAGTCCCCTGCCTGCATGGCGTTTAACGTGTTCTGTAATTCTTGATCGCTGCCGACCAAAACCCCTTCGTCGGGTTGCACGAAGTAATGCGAATTTTCTTGCACGTAGAAAGCGTAGTTTCGGAATAACGCAATCAAGTCGGCGTACTTCGATTCTTCTTTCAAGAGCGAACCTGCCATAGAAGAATTCTTCAAGACCAATTTCTTATAGTCGGCAAAGCGTTCCATATTCTTGGCGACCGTATCGGAAAGAGTCAGTCCCGTATACGCCGAAGCGTAGGTTTCGGCATCCAACACGGTATACGACTGCGTGCCGCCCGACAATACGAATCCGTAGAAGTACGTCAAATACGATCCGATAGGATATTGTTCTTTCATATCGGTACCGAGCAAGAACCCTCCGAAATCGGCTATCTTATCGGTGCCGCACAGTATCGAATCGTTCAGCCATACGCCGTAGGTTACCCCTTGTTCGGGACAAGAAATCGCATAATAGACTTTTCCGTTCTTTTCCGTTTTGCTCATGGTGGCGAGTTCTTCTCCGCCGTTATTACGGTTCTTTTGGCAATCGGCACAATAGCATTTTACGGTTTCGTACGAGAACTCGACTTCCATTTGCACTTCGCAATCGGGACAGAAGAAGGTGTACACGCCGTTTTGGACGGATACGTTTAATTCGCTTCCGCAGGTTTCGCAAACATATTCTTCCTGTCCGTTATGTACGCGAACGAATTCTTGCAGCGATCGCACGTCGTCCAAATAATCGGAAGTTACGTCGTCTATTTCTATGAAGATTTCGGCGGGAACGATACGGACGGTCGTCGTGATGTCCACCGTAGAATCTTTATAGTTCCCGATGGCACCGTCGGAGCCTTTCACCGAAATCCGTACCGGATAGCTACCCACGTCTCGAATACCGGCGATACCCAAAGCCGAAGTCGTCTTCGAAACGTCGATTTGGGCGCCGTCTCTCGTACGCACAACGACAAGAACGCCGTCCGAAAGGGTGTAGGTGTAGGTAATGGTAACCCCTGCCGCCACCGTTCCGTCTTCATCGCAAACGGGATAAACCGAAGGATTCTGTACCGTTCCGTTATACGGAATGGAAGTGCTGACCACTTCGTAGTTGACGTTCTGATCCTGTTCGATGATAAGAACGCGGGAAATATAGCAATTACCGTTCTCGTCGGTGTCTCGGCTGTACGAAATATAGTTTCCGTTGTTTTCGTCCGCCAAAATGGAAATCGTCACTTTATAAGAACCGACGTTGGCGGGCGGTACGGTACTGACTTCGTCACCGTAGGTATACTCGACGTGCAGAACCACTTCGCATAAATACAGAGTTTCCGGCAAAGCGTCATATACCGCCGCTTTGATTTCGGAATCGGAGGACTTCGGTTTCGCCACACGTTGTGCGTTATACCGCTTCGTCATTTCGCTCTTGGTCGCATCGTTGACACGCTTGAACAATTCCATATATGCCAGTGCTTTCGCTTCGGTCGCACCGACCGTATCCGTTTCGTACTTTTGCCATAGCGTTGCCTTTTCATCCTCACCGAACCAGTTATCCGCTTGCATTTCGGGAAGTGCGGAAGATACCATATACTTTTCATAAATGTATTGCTTCACTTCCGCCTCGGTCATGTCGGGGAATTTCTTGAGTCTTTCTTCCTGTACGGTGGCAAAAATCGAATCAATATAAGAACGCAGTCTTTCGTCGGCATGACTGTATACCACGTCGTACGAACCCCACGAAGCCGTATCGCTCATCGGACGCCACGAAAGGAGTTCCAGCGCCTTTTCGCTTCCGTCGTAAACTTCATAAACGTTATTGGTCGTCAATCTTTGATTGAGGAACAGAACGTTATATTCGTCCGTCAAATCAATTTGTCGAGGATTGATTATCAACGTATAGAGGAGATAATCGAGTTCTTTTCCGTCGCTGTCGGTATCGGAGATACAAACGTTATTGTCTTCCAACCGAATACGAATGAAATAGTATCCCGCATTGATAGGATATTCGTCGGTATCCCATGCGTCTTCGTCGTCGGCGTCTTTACGGAAGACCACTCGAACGGTTCCGTCGGTTTCTCGCACGATTTCTTCCTCGTTGACCTTTCTGTACTCTACGGTGATATTGCTCGAAGGAATGGGCGCATAACTTCCGTCTTCCCGCAAGAAGGACAAACTTTGCGTATCCATCTGTAATTGATAGAACGACGCATCGTATTGACGGTCGAAGCTCTTGGCTTTGCCCGAACTCTTTCCTTCGGTAATCACTTCGTTGACGTAAGAACCGATCGTATCGGAAACGTCTTCGGGCAGGATATAAACGATCAATTTCTTAGAACTCCACGTCCTTGTCGAAATAAGATAGTGCGCCTCGATAACGTACCCTTCGGTATTGGCTTTGTTGACGTTAATATCGTTTAGATTCCAGAACGGATAAACGGTCAAACCGTCCGTCGTCGTCAACGTCGGCAAGTCGGAGGCTACCATGCTTTGACCGAGCGTCCAATAAACGGCGTCGACAGCCGTTTCGAATTTGGAAGTCTGTACCCACGTCCAACGCTTACCGGTGTCGTCTTTGTTGAACGAAACGGCGTTATCGTCTTGAATGGAGGTAAAGAGGTAGGACTTCAACGTTTTCGTCACTTGGAAAGTATACGAACGCGTTCCGTTTCCGTCAAAGGCGATGTTCTTCGATACCGTTTCGTCAAAGGCATACGAAACGGGGAAGATAACCTTACCGTTGATGAAGTCGTAGGAAATATTGTTTTTATCGACGGTGTAGTGAATTTCGCTACCGGCAGAGGTGACGAAGTAATCGGCATACCAACTCGGTTCTCCCGCAATGGCAGTCACCTTTTTACCGTCTTTTTCGCTTGCATAGCTGAAATAATCGTAACGGACGTAATTCGTCAAAGCACCTTCGTTCGAAGCGAACAATTCGGGAGAAATGACTTCCACGCGGAAACCGATGTTTTCGTTGATGGTAGCGGAGTTCTCGCCGATTTTTCCGTAAACGGTTCCGAAATCACCCAGCGTACGATAGTTAATATCGTCCATACCGCTCGTCGGATACCATTGAATCTTCTTCCAATTGGGTTCTTCCGCCGTCCCGAAGTTGTAATACAGTGTGGAATAATACTTTTGTAACTGTTCTCGCACGCTTGCTTCGTTATAAACGACGTACAACGTACCGCCTTCCAACATAGTGATATTCCGTAAACTGATATCGTAGGTATTGAATCTCACGAAGATATTGTACCCGCAATAGTTAAAGTATGTCACCACTTTGCTTTCTTGCGTCTTGCCCGTAATGATATTTTCATAGGCTTTATCGTAGTAAGAAGCCCAGTCGCTTTGTTTTAAGGTTACTTCCACCGCTTTACCGCCGACGTCCTTGCCGTCTGCATCTTTATCGGTAAACAAAATGCGGATCGTCTCGAAGTATTCGGGACAGTATTGGTTGATATACCCGAGTTCGTTATCCGAAATATCAATGACCAAAATATCTTTACCGGTGTTTTGGTCGATTTCGCCGACGATGTTCTTGACGGACACCTTCCCTTCGTTCAATTCGATACCGGTAACGTGTCTATCCAAAACCTGTACGTAGAGATTCCAATCCGGTCTGCCGTTCAGAGAGAATTCCTTTCTGCCGATCGATTCGTCTCTCGTGTCGTCGCTATTGTACTTCGTCATGACGACTTTGCTCTTTGTGCCGTACTCGAATTCGATCAAATAGTAGCCGCTTTCCGCCGCCAAACGATAAGAAAGAATGTCTACGGCAAGCAAGCCGGTGCCGTCCAACGAGAACGGAATACTCGCATCCCAAACGATATCGGAGAACTCGCCCGTTTCGCCGTTTCCGTACACGACCTGCATCTTGCTCGGCAAAATGTAACCGTTCTTCGCACTGTTGATGACGGCGGTATTGATCGGATCGATCGTGATGACGTTCTTCCCGTTCTTTAAGATAGAATACGCAACGCCGTCGGTCTGCTCTGCGCCTTTTGCGGCGTATTGCGCCGAATACAAGAAGATTTCTTCGATAGAACGGTCTTTGTACTGTGCGGTGACGTTGACTTTGGTTTTCGCCCCGTTGTCGCCCAAAACGGTGATATAGAAGGCGTCGTCGTTCGTAAAGACTTGACTGAATCCTTCATAGCCTTCCAGCGTTTCGTCTTTCGTGAAAATCAGCTCTCCGAAAGCCGCACTGTATTCGATGGTATCTACCTTGCCTAATTCTATTCCGCCGTCTTCACCGTAAGCACCGTACGCAATGACCGAATCGGGGAATACGGGATTCAATACGTCGATATAAATCACGTTATAGTTGCCTTCCGGTATATCCAATCCTTCGAAGTACACCGATTGAATGGTGGTAACGGGTGCTAATTGCAACGCAACCGTCTTGAAGAACATATTGCTGAACAGGATGCTCGTTTGGGTGGCGGAAGGATCTTCCGTCAAAACGTATTCGTTAATACCATGTACGTATTTACTCAAATACTTAAAGGTATCTCTGTTCTTAACGGTAACGGTTTCTACCGTCTTATAGGCGTTTCCGATGGCAACGGTACCGTTCCCGATACGGTCGGTCACGCTTTCTTCTTGCAAGTCGGCGTTATACTCCGCCCAATCCTGACGGTTGGTATCGAAGAAAATCACGTGACGCAAAGCTTCCTCGTTGTCTTCGTCGATTCTGTCTGCCGAATAGAAGACCGTTTCTACCGTACGGTCTACCGATAATTCTTCCAAAACCGCTTGATAATCGTAGGTTTCGTCCACCTTATGCAGATTCAAATAGTACGCCATTGTCTTTTTGCCGAGTGCTTTTTCGGCAATCTTGTCGGCTATGGCTACGCCGTTCAGGTTCTCCCCTTTGATTTCCTGATATACGCCGTCCAAATAAGCTCTCAACGCATTCTTGGCGGATAAATCCAAACGGACGTAAACCGAAGTATGACTCATGATTTCCAAAATCGTCGCATAGTAAGCGTCGTATGCGGCGGCAATCACGGATTGTTCTTCCGCCTTCTTGGGATCAATGGCGTAGTTCTTGGTGCAGAAGACTTCGTACAGAATTTCCGATACCGTTTTTCCCGCCGTGGATACGTCGGTAATGGAGGCAAACTCCGCCGCACGCGTAGCAAGAAGGGTGTTATAGGCGTTTTGCAAAGTAACGCGGAGCAAGGAGAAAGAATTGTTCTCGTTCGTCATAAAGTCGATATTGTCCGTCAACAGTTCCACGTAGGCGACTTTATACGCTTGCGTAACCGCCGAAGTATCCGTCGTAACCGTATACGTTTCCCGATCGATTTCCACCGTACCGTAATAATCTTCCAAAAGATTTTCGGTCGTCAGACATCCTCTGTCGAAGTTGACGTCACGATAGGTTTCCACACGCTTCAAGAAGGTGTAAAGAGCATCGACGACGTTGTTCCAATTGGAAGCGTACTGGATTTCCACCCCTTCCAACGCTTTCCCCGCAAGGGTATCTTTTGCAAAGAACCGATACCAATCGTTGACCGACGTGGCGTCGGCAAAGATGCGGAATTCTTCGGCATCCATCGTCAAGAAGGATAACGCATCGTACATTTCCACCTTGACGGCACGATCCAAACCTTCGGCAACGGCGGCATCGAAGATAGCCGTTTTTTCGCCGATTAAGTTTTCCACGAGGGTTTCGTACACGTCTTCGTAATAGGTGGAGCGGTCGGGATAGCTCTTGCCGTTCTGCGTCAGAATCTTCGCCATACGGTTATAGCGTTGTTCGTCTGCGTATTTGTAGAGGAGCACTTTGTATTTTTCTTCCGTCAAGGTATCGACGGCGTAGTAATAGTCGGTATAGACGTCGGCGGTGTAAATCGTCGTAAGACGAATGGTATAGTAGGTCGTACCGATATTGGCTTCGGTATCGCTCGATAAATAGTACCAATCGTTTTCGTCTTTTTCATAGTAGGTTACCGTGCCGTCAAACTTTAATTTGGAAGGTTGTACCGCATCGAAAGTATAGAAGGCGTCGGCTATATCGGTCGTAATCGTCGCATAACCTAAGTCTTGCTTGACCTTTTTATAGACTCTCGTCAATTCGGGTTCTACGATATACGCCAAAACGGCATCCAATTCGGTACGATACCTTTCGTCTTGATAGATATCCCGATAGATTTCGGAAACCGATTGTACTTGATACGTTCTTTTCGCTTTCGTCATTTCTTCGGCAAAAACGGCATTGACGGCATCCGTTTCTTTATCGAGAAGCGTCTTCGTCGCCATCTCGGAAATCTGTTTTTGTCCCTCGTAGAACGCCATTTCCACCGCCACCGCAAGATCGTCCGTAGTGATTGCGGGGAACATGGCGTGAATACTTGCCAAAGTGTTTGCTTTATACGCTTCGATACCGGCACGAACGGTTTCTTCGCTCACGTCGACGCCGCAATATTGTCTGTAAAGGGTTTCGTCCAATTCTTCCAACAGGTCGGCAAGGTCGATATAGTTACTGCCGTTGACGGTGGTTACAATCGTATGAATATCCTGTAACGTGTCCGTCTTCAAAGAGGCAATGGCTTCGTAGACGCTCGCCAGTGTCGCATACGAACCGTTCAAGAACCCGCTCAGCGCTCCGCTTTCCACGTAATACTTGTACAGTTCTTCGGAGTTATCGGGTGTCTTGTGTGCAATTTCGTAACGAAGCATCGTCATACCTTCCGTCAAATAGAAGGTGTAATACCCGTTTTGCAGTTGGGTTTCCACATCCAAACCGAAATCGTAACGGAGAAGTAATCGGTCGAACAGAACGCTTCCCATCGTTTCCGAACCAAGTACTTCTAAGGCAATAAACGCCCTTTCGTCAAACACAAACTCGCCGTTTTGATAGAAGAACTTATTGTTTTCGGCGGCGGCGTCACGATTGTACGGTACCAAGAGGTTGGTAACGACCTCCTCGATAACGGTACGACGCAAATCCCCTTCCGGCATGGAAGTATACAGGTATTCCACCGAACGGAGTAAATAGTCCGTCGCATAGACCGACAAACGACCGACGATATAGGTCTGCCACTGTCTGGTGTCTTCGGCTCCGTCGCACAAAGTCCGCAAGCTTATCGGGAAGTATTGCACCAAACCTTCCGAATCGTCCGCAAGCATCGCGGCGTATTCTTCAAAGTATTTGGTGAAATTGGCAGAAAGCGTAAAGGTTCCTTCATAGCTTCCGTCTTCCTTCGTCAACGCATAAACGTTTTTGCCTTTCTTGTCCTGCAAGAAGGCCTTAAAGGCTTTATACCCGTCACTCGTATTGTTGGCAAGGGCATCCAAAACCTTCTTCGATAAGGTGTTTTCGTTCGTTTCCGTCAGATTCTCTATGCTTTCTTGCAAAGTTTCCCGATACGAAGGCGCATTCTTTTCGGCGTTTTGCAAAACCGAAAGCAACAGTTTGTTCAAAGCGGCGGAAGGGATACTGTACAATGCGGCGTTGTTGCCCAGCGTCTTGCCCCATTCGGCAAGCGGATCTACGAGGAATCCGTCTTTTTCGGAAGGAGTCGAAGCCTGTTTCAAGAAGACTTCTTCGAGGGTGGAAGACAGATAACTGTTACCGAACAACGAAAGAACGGCTTTTTCGTACACCTCGCTCGTCGCATAGACGCAGAGGTTTTCCAAACGAATCTTTTCGACGGCACTCAAGTCGCCCAAAACCAAATTGTACACAAGATAACGGGCAAAGTTTCGCATAAAGCTTTCTTTCGTGCCGAGTTTGCCGACATAATCCTTGTCGTTATACAGATTTTCCAAATACCCTTTATACTTATTATAATCGGAGGACTTTTCGCTCATCACCCAGTCCACAAGGCTTTCTAAGTACGCCTCGTTACAAACCGTCCCGCCGAACTCGAAGGCTTCTGCCGTTTCGGTGGCGGTGCGGAATAAGCTCGTGCTTTCGCCGTACCACGTTTCTTCTGCGGGCAACGTAATCGGACGGCATAAGTAATCGTACGGCGTTTTGCCGTCGTTGACCACGAACCAAAGCAGATATTCCATCAATTCTTTGGCACCTTTTTCCACTTCGGCAAACGACAGCTCAACCGAATTCAGCTTACCGATGCTCGAATTGTTATAGTTGACGAGGCAGAAGGCGATTTGTTCGGGAACGTTCCCCAACCATTCTTGAGAAAGGGCTTGTCCCGCATCGTAGAAAGCCGTCGAAATGGCTTTTGCCACGTTAAATCCGTCTATATCTCGATACAGATACGCAAAGACCTGATCGAAGCCCCACCAAGACTGCGCATCGGAAACGTTTGCGGTAAACGCACTCCTTACTTCATAATACGGCGAGGAAGCCGACGTGGTGATTTTTACCAATTCGTTGGCAAGCAAAACCGGCGTACCGGTGGAAGACAAAGAGCCGGAAACGACCGCTTTGAAGCCTTCTTGATAGCTTTCGTCCATTTGCACCAAAACGGGATAGTAGGCAAGGACGTCCTCGGCAAGCCGTTGGAAAGCGTACAGACACTGTTGATCGGTGGTATCGTTATACGCCGCCATCAACGCCAGTACGGTGGTAACGTAGTCGGAATCTTCCTGCGTGCTTTGGGTGGTATAGTACTTCTTTAAGTTCTTCCACGCCGTTCTGTAGTCGCCGTTCGTCAAACCTTGCTGTTGATAGTACGAAATCGGTTGTTGCGCTTCTTGAATAAAGTACGCATACAAGTCTTTCCATAACGCGACGTCGGTTTGATAGGCTTTAGAACCGAGCGTTTCTTGATACTCTACATAGTTTTGATAGGTAAAGTCCTTACCGTTCGGCAGTTTAACCGCACTTTCATACCGGTTTCCTTCGATATGGTTCTTCGGCAAGAAGTCTTCGATGGCTTCCTCTTTCAGCTTGTTCTCCACTTCGATCAAAGCGTCTTCGGCATAGATTTCACGATAATCGTCGTTATTGTCCCGAATAGCATTCGCAATCTTTTCTTGATAAATCTTCCCGTAGTTCAAGCGGAAGGTAACCGTATACTCCTTTTCCATACTCTTGAAATTATACGGGCTGAATTGGATTTCGGTGATTTCGGTATCCCCGCCCAATTTTTCCAACGTAAGGACGGGAATGGAAATGGAAGAAACCGCTTCTTCTCCCGACACGCCTTCTTGTTCTTTCTGCAAGAAAGCTTGCAAAGCCAGACTCTTCACGACCGTCGTTTTGAGGGTGTCCGAAGCATATTCGGCATATACGCTCGCCATGATCGATTTTTCGTAAACGGAAGCGTATTCGTACAGATAATCCCACAAATCTCTTTGATAGCAGGACAAGACGCTTTTTCCCAAAATATCGTATTGCGTTTGATTGGTCTTCTTCTCCGTTTCGTTAAAGATGCTTTCTTTTTCCAAAGCAAGATACATCGCGGCTTTCAACTTTTGATAATCGGTAACGTACGCCTTGAATTCGTCCACACCGCTCGAAAGGGTGTTGTTGACTTTGTAGTCGACGATTTTTTCGCTCCAATCCATATAGATTTGGGTTCTGTTGGTACATTCTTCCTGCTTTCCGCCGGCAGCCTTCCAAGACAAATAATCGTTTTGTACCGATTGATAAATGCGATAAATCAAATCAAAACACTCGTCTTCATCGGTCAAGTCGACGTCTTTACCGTTTTCTTTCTTGTACTGTTCGACGGCTTCCTGTTGCAACGTACCCGTCAAAAGGCTCTCTCGTTGCTGTTCCGATATATCGTTGGAACCGCTATAAGCGGAGGCAAGCATGGTGTAGGCTACGGCAATCACCTGCTTTTCCAACCGTTCGTTATACGTCGCGACGGTGCTCGCCGCTTCCAAATGGTAATTGCTTATCGAATACTTATCCCACATCCACGCATACAGTAATGCGTTATAGCTTTCGTTCAAGACTTTGGCGTAGGCGTTATATAAAGCAAAGAGATTGGTATCCGCCGCAAAGACGCTTCCGTAGATTTCCCCTTCGTAACCGGTATCGATTAAGGCGTTAAAATCATACGTCGTTCCGTTATATTCCCAAGTGTCCTGCCAACGGATGGTGGGCGTCAACGGAACGTTTCCGTTATTGAAGCCGAACAGGTCTTCTTCCGTCATACTGTACGAAACGCCGTCAATCACGTAGCGCAAATAATAACTGTCGTACGAAACGAACATACTTTCGCCCATTTCTACGGGAATATCGCTAAGAAGTGCTCCGATCGGATCGTCGTAGTCGTATTCCAAAGAATAGACGCCGCCCAATTCTCCCGTCGTCTTTAAGGAGCGGTTCAAAACCACCACCGTTACGTAGAAGTATTGGACACTGTCCCCGACTGCGATATACCCTCTCAGCAAATAGGTATTTCCGTCGTAATCGACGTCGGTAGGATTGTAATAGCCGTAATAGGTCTTGCCGTTCCCCGAGACAATATCGTAGAACCGTTCGGTAATCGAACCGTTATACAACGAAATGCCCTTATCCTCGTTGACGGCGGCAGCGTCGGTCGTATAGTGCGGGAAAGCTCGGAACGAGGCGGTTTCCGAAGAAACGTCCAACAATTCCCAACCCTTTACCGTATAAGTACGGTAAGAATCCGACGTAATAAACTTGATGCCCACTTCACTCGGCAAGCGATACGAAGCGGTGTTATACGGATCGATGAAGTATACGGGAATCTCGGAATAGTCGCTTTCGGTGTTATTCTCGTATTTTTCCTTCAAGCTGACCGGTACGGTAGCATAAGAATAGTACGCCGAAGCTTCGTAACCTTCAAAGAGATAATAACTTTCGCCGTCACCGCCGTAGGGACGGAAGATATAATAATTCTTCGTTTTGTTAAAGAGGGTATCCGTCGTCAAGCAGTATCTGTCCCCGACGTATTCGTAGTATTCTTCGTTCAAATAATACTCACCGTTGCCGACCGTAATCTTCCGGAAGGTATAATATGCGGTACCTTCCACGATGCTTGACGCATGAACGTATCGTCCCGTAGCTTTGTCTTCCGTATAGGACAGTACGGAAGGATTCTCGTCGGCGGTAATAACGTAATAACTGCCGTTCCCGAAGGTTTTGCGGTTATTTCTCGTCTGATAATAGGTCTTGCCGTATTGATAGGTATACGCTTGTGTAAAGACGTAATAGGTCTTGGTTTCGTCCAATACCGATTTGTCCATCGCCGTATAACAACCGTCATGATAGGCACAGTACTCTATATCGGCGGATGCGGCGGGCATATA
>DCGI01000095.1:17987-60809 GCA_002315475.1 Christensenella sp. UBA1782
ATGCCGCTTCTTCTATCGTGTAGTAGGTTTGTCCCGCCACAAAAGAGGTGATTTCTCCTACCGAATAGTATTCCGTCTTTTCCGCCGCGAACGCCTTGAAGAAAACGGCACTCTTGAAAAGGGTGGCGGCAGGTTTGGCGGTATAGTCGTTTTCGGCTTCCAACTTCATGTAAGAAACGTTGGCTTTATACTGTCCGCTCGCCTCGAACCACAGTCCTTCTTCCTCGTCGAAATAGTACACCGTACCGTCGGTCGGAACGGCTTTCTGTTCGTCCGTCATAAATCCGATTTGGTCGGCGGTATAACGGAATTCTTCTTTCAAAGCTCTGTACTTGCCCGCTTCGAACTTGGTAACCTTTTCATAGACTTTGTATTCCTTATAATACGTTGTGCTTACGGGCATACCCGCCACCGTCGTGGCTTTTTCTTTCTTATAGAGGTTGCTCTCGGTGCCGCTCGCCTTCTCAAAGTGCTTCGTTTCCACGTAATAGACGGTATCGCCGGCGGTTGCTTTTTCCCCTTGTTTCAAATAGTAAACCTTTTTGGCGTTAAAATATGCGTCCGTCGTCAAGACAAACCGATTATCCACCAATTCGTAATAGCTCCCCGTCGGGATTTCTTTTCCGGCGGATACGTATTCGTCGGCATAGAAAACGTAGGTGTCTTCTTCCACGTAGACATATTCTCCGTCCCGATATACGATATTCTTCGCCTGTACCTTGTCGATGATACGAGCTAAGATATAGACGTTGACGGGGACGGTGAAGTAGTTGCTTTCCGTTCCCAATATGATACCCATTTGGATTCGAACGGTATTGAGGTCGTCGCTCAAATAGGAATACTGCGACGACATCGTATGCCCATGTTCGTTGTAGCCGATTTTGCTGACGTTGGCACCCTTGCCGTCCAAAGCGGACGTGTTCTTCAACCAATACGTAACGCCGAATTCCGAACCCATACCGATTTTTTCGAATTTATATCTTATGATCGTACCTTTGGTACTGCCGGGAATCAAACTCCCGAACGTAACCGTCAACGAAGTCGGCAACGGATAACTGCCGTCGTAGCTCGCTTCGTACGGATCGATCTGTATGGTGTTGTATAAAACGTTCCCCGTCGTGTCTTTGGAAGCTATCACCGAAACGTTATCGTCTTCCACTTCGATAGATTGGAAGGACAATGCGGCAATTTTGATATACAATTCCAACGTAAACTCTTTTTTGGTGGAAACTTGTAACTTTTCGTCGAAGGTATAGTACCCCGAATACCGATAGGTACCGAAAAGGAACATACCGTCGGGGAAAACCGTTTGATCGGAGGTTCCCATCGAGAAGACCGAGGCGTTCAAATAGTAAGATTTCGTGGCATCGTCCCGTTGATAGTGCGTCGTCCACGTGATTTCAAAGGTATTGATGAGGGTTTCTTGATAATAGTCCCCTGCGTTTGCGACAATCAACGTGGGAATAACCGATTCGTCCAGCAAATAGCGGTTGGTTTCGGAGTCGTAACGTATCACTTGGAAAGGATTGGTGATTTCCATGACGCCGTTCGTGATACTCAACTTGCCCTCTTCGTTCGGCGAAGAAGAATAACCGGTACTGCGAATATCCTTTTTGGCGACGGTAATCAACAGGTTGCACCATACTTCGGAACAAGGCAATACGTAGTGGAATCGGTACTCTGCCCCGTTGACCACGTCGATTCTTTCCTGCGGAATGGCACTCATCTTGCCTTCTCCGAGCGTCGTGGTTTCTACGTCCCATGACGACGTCTTATATAAGACTTCGTAGTATTCTCCGCTCGACGCCATGTATTGTACCCGAACGGATAACGGTAACAAATACCCGTTTTCATCGTAGTTTGTGGTTAAATTATTGGTAAAGGGTTCCAAAACGATGGATTCTTCGTACGGTTGTACGTCGGCTTTTTCTGCCTTGACGACAATCAGAACCTTGTTGCGTGCCGAACCTTGTGCCAAACGTTCCAACTCTAAGAAGCTGTAGCTGTACGTACGCACCGTTTCGCCGACCGTTTCGGTACCGAGGGTGGCGGAAACCAAACCCAACACCGATTGGTTAAAGAACGCCGCCAAATCGTCGGTCGCCAAAGCCGAAGACAATAACGAGATTTCGGCGGCGGCGTCCGTCAAAACGCTTCCGTCCGAGAACGTCAACGTCATCGACGAGAACAACGACGAGAAGTATTCGTACGGCGTGCAGAAATAATTGTTTCTGTCGATAAACAGTCCGTACGATTTTGCTATTTTGAATACCAAAACGTAATCGTAATCGCTACTTTGATAACTGTCGGCGGCGGTGATACCTTGATAGGTATTATATTGCGTGCCGTAGTAGTAGTCTTGGTACATGACTTTGTCCAATTCGCTGACGTACAGAACGCCGTCCTTACCCGTATCGTTTTCTATCGTCAAAATGCCGTTATCCTGCATTTTCGGTATGCTTTCCATTGTCACCGAGGAGAGCATATCGTTCCGAATGATGAACAAAACGGAAACGTTCTGTTCGTTTACGGTACCTTTACAGAGTTTCCCCGTCAAGAACAACACCTTTTCGGTATCCCCTTCCGTCATCATCGTCTTGCCGTCCAAAAAGTCCAAAATTCTTTGCAAAGAATCGGTATCGAACGTGACGGGCAAGCTGTATAATTCTTCCACCCCTTCGAACGCAACGCCGATATAGGCTACGCCTTCGTTACCCAAAATACTATTCAATCTCTCGTAGAGGTCATTACTTTCTTCCGTAAAGCGATGAATACCGGTATACCCTTTCGAGGCGGTACCTGCGTAAATGCCCTGACCGGCCGTTACGTCTTCTTGTTTGTTATAAATATCGACGACCGAAGTGTTCTTCCCTTCCGTCTTGACGACCGAAAGGGTGCGAGAGTCCACCGTTACTTGCAAAACCGCTTCGTTCGCAATACCGGTATTTCCTTTAATGTAACACTTCAAACCGCAATTTCCCGTCGTGTACGAGAATAAGAACTTGCCGTCTTGATAGTACTTATCGTAGGACTTGGCAAGGAAAATATCCGCCCGCACCAAAGGATACTCCGTCGTATCGTTTTCGCAAACCACATACCACGTCAAGCCGACCGTCGTCTGCTTCTCGTCGATAACCACGACGTCCTCGTCGGTAACGACGGCTCCGCTCCCGAGTACGGCACGAAAATGCGTGGGAATCTTCGCCGTATAGTCGTCGTACGGATCGATTTCTATCACCGTACCCTCTCCGAAGGTGTTGGTATTCTGAACGTAATAGGTCTTTTGATACTTAAACTCCGAGTCTTCCGTCACGCCGTAACCCTTCGTGATCTGTTCGTATAACTTGACGTCCTTCGGCAATTCGGTACCGAGCGTAAAGTTGGTATACGGGATATAGGATATTCTCTTTTCACCCTGTACCGTTTCTTCGGCTTTGGTAAAATAGGATTTTTCCAAGAAGGTTTTGTCCGTTGTGGGTGCTTTGCCGTCCTCAAAGTATTCGTAATACACCGAGGCGGAAGGAATTTGTCCCGTCAAGCCCGTTTGCGGTACGTAAGAATAATTGTAGAAGGTCACTTCCTGCAATTCGCTACGCAAGTTACGGACGATCATCGTCACCCAAATCACCGACTTGCCGTCTCCGACCGTCCCGTAAACCACCAAATCTCTTTCTTCGGTGGACGGATGTGCCAAAACGAATTGTCCGTTGGCTTCCTTGACGAGATTCAGCTCGTTGCCTTCCTTGTCGGTCGTCGTCCAAACAATATCGTATTCTTTCCAAACTCTGGTGACGGTATCCCGATAGACGTACAACCAAATCGTCGAAGGCAAAGCGGCGGTATAGTCGTAGGGGTTCATCTCAAAGGCGTCCTTTGCATCCGCCTTTTCCGAAAATTTTGCATTACTGACGGAGCGCATACCCTTTTCCGGCACGTATTTATTGTTTTGGTCGAGGACATACCGCGTAATCAAATATTCTTCCGATTCATCGTCCAACGATTGATAACGGCTCGGTTGCAACACGCTGAGCGAAACGGTCTGTAAACCGACGCCCAAACCCGTACCGAATTCCGCCGTCGTGACCGAAGTGGCGTCCCGTCCGCTTCCGAACAAAGAGGTCGTACCCTGTACGCTCAGTTTTTGCTCCAAACCGCTCGTGCCTTTCCAAAGCAGCGAGCCGAGAACGTACTCGTTATAAAATTCGTTTTCCGTCAAAGAGCTCAGTCTTGTCGGAATCAGCTGACGGGTGGTGCCGTCACTGAATACCACGCGTACGGTATGCCCGTTTTGCCCCGTCGTCGGGATTTCGTAGGTGGATTTTATCAAATAATCAATGGTATAGGTGCTGTTCCCTTCGGCGTCGATTTGTACTTCGGTAATATCCTTTTTCATCACGTTGACGCGTACGGCGACTCGAACGGCATACCCGTTATCGTCTCCGTAGTACCCTAAGGCATAGCAAACGCCACCCTGCCAAGTGATGGCGGAAGTATCGAACGTCCAGTCTTGTATGACGTCCCCTAAGGCAAAGTAGCTGTATCCTTCCTTATGATAGTATTTTCGAAGTTGTACGTTGACGCCGCTTTCGTTCTTCGTCTGCAGAATACCGTAATACCCCTTAAAGACCAGTTGCATTGCGTTTTGTTCGATTTCGTCGACAATCAAATTATATTGTCTGCCGTAGGCTTTCATCGCATAGGTATACGGATCGATGTTGACGACGCCCACGACGGGGACGGTTTCCTTGCCTACGACGGTGGAATAGGTTTCCCCCGTTTGCGTTTCCAACCCGACGGTACGTTCATAGGTTTGTTCGTTGTTGACGACGGCGATTTCTTCATTGAGCGAAACGGGGTTCTTCTTGTACGAAACCACGCTACGGTTCAGCACCGCTACGTAGATGTTAAAGGTACAGGAAGCGATACTGTTGATACCGATACGCAAAGTATACGACGGCATCGACGAAGAAAATTCTCCCGCAATAAAGGCGAGGTTATACCCTTCAATGGTAATGTTGTTTTGCAAAAATCCGGTAATGACGCAATCGTTCGTCCCCACCAAGAAGTTATCGTAGCGGACTTCCACCGAAGTCGGCAAAACTTTGGTATAGGCGGGATCGATGACCAACAAATAGCGCGGCAGAATGGTTACCGTTTCCCCCGAAACTTCCTGTGCGTCGGTTTCGACAAAGGTATAGGCTTTGGAAGGGGTAAGCCATTCTTCCGTCATCAATAGGTCTTGGATGACGTAGGTACCGACACTGTTGACGATGCTGACTTTGTAGCTGATTTCCTTGCCGAACAAATAAGCGGTCGGACGGTATGTGGTAATGTCGGTTTTAATGGCAATGGATTCCGGATCGTACGATAACGCCATTTCGATCGCCTGACTGCTGACGTAAACGACAGCGGTCTTTTTCCAATTACTGTCCGTCGCATAAATACTCTGCGCCGACACGTCCTTGATTTCGGCGACGTACGGATCGGAGTACTTGGTCGGTTTGACGTTACTCAAATCCACTTCGGTAAAGGTCATACGGACTTTGGCAAGGGCACGCGTATGCGCAATACCCGTCATGGCGAGGACGGGATCGTCGTCTTCGGTCGTCACCAACGTGATGTTGTACTGTCCGTCTTTCGTATATGCGTTTCCGCCCGAACCCACCGAGCCGACGAGTCCGAGCAAAATGCCGAGATTGTTTTGAGAAAGGAAGATATTGTCTTCGCCCGTCAACAAACGGAGTTGTTCGGAAACCGCTTCTTTGCGGATTCGATAGAACACACCGTCCTTGTTTGCAAAGGTGCCGATCGGCATATAGTAGCCGATCAATAATTCTTCCATGTCGTAAGGATTGGTGACGACCGAAAGCAGCGTTTTTTCTTCGCCCGTCTTCACCGATTGTTGATAGAATCCCAAATCCAATGCCGTCACCATGACTTTTTCGCCGCTCGCATTGGTCACGTAATACTCGCTGACGCTTCCGCGAATGACGAGTCGGTATTCGTACGTGAGGGTATACGACGTATTCTTGCCGCTGGAGTCGCCGATGAAAATACCGAAGAACGAACCCACGTCTACCGATTCCGTTTCGTACGGCGTCATATAAGCGTCGTATTCCAGCGTAACTACGTCGGGTTCCACCAAAACGGTATAGTATAATTCGTTCAGATCGTTGCCCAACGTGATTTTTTCGAATTCGGAACGGAACAAACTGAACGACGCATATAAGGTCGTATCGTAATAGTCGTCAAAAATAATTTCACCCGTTTGGAAATTATACGAGGCAAGAACGGTTACTTTTTGGAAGAAATCGCTCCCCAGATACTTATTCAACGTATCGTCGGGCATACCCAACGTACGGCTGAGCAAAACGGAAACCGAAGTATCGTCCTGCCGAATGTCTTTGACGAGCTGTTCGGTTATTTTTAATTCTATGGTGGACAAATCTTCGCTCGTCGACAACGCTTCCAAAAGGGCGGTATACAGATTTTTATTACCGACCGAAGCGTTACGGAAGTCGGCGTCGATCAACACGTTCCCCAACCGAATCAAATAGCTGAACGACATCTGCAACAAAGAGCTGACGTCCAAATCGGTAACGTACACTTTGGGCAGATGCAGGCTTTCCAGTTCTACGGGCGCACCGATAAAGTCGCATAAACCTTCGGCATCGATGTACAGAATTTCATTGGTATAGTACAAACCCAAGAAAGTCGTTATATCTTCATAACGGTCGGTAATTTCCGTCTTCGTGGAATTTTGATCGAAAATGCGCAACGTAAAGCGGTTATTGGCGTTGATTTTGGAATCCAAATCGTAGTCCAAAGCCACTTCAAAGGGTTCTTCCCGTACGGTGGGGAATAACGCCGTACCCGAAAACGATCCTTTTTCGGGAGAAACTTCGACAAAAGAATAGGTGTTTTTCATGCTTTCGCCTTTTGCAATGGCGTTCGTCGTCGTATCGAACGCGTAGGCGAGTTTGATGGCGTACTCACTGTTATCCAACATTTTTCCGCTGACGGAAAAATCGGCACCGCTGACGTTTCCGTCGTTGAGTAAAAACTGTATTTTATCCAACAGGACGGTACTGAACGAGTACTCGATGAATCGGCTCAAACGGAAGCCGAGCAAATTATACGACAGTGCGTCGAAACTATCCCCGATGCCTTCGGTGTAGGCTTCTCGATAGGCGTTCATCACCGAAATCAACATGCTGACGTTCCCGTTATACAGCGTAATCGCTTCTCGCACCGTATCGACTTTGTTATAGGTACAGTCGTTCAATCCGAACATACCGGTAAGCGGGGAGGTTTCCGAAATGTATTTCTGCATAAAACTCCCGTATAAGAATTTCCCGGCGTCGGCTTTCCGCACGAACTCGTTAAACACGTCAAAGAACAAGCTGACGTTAAAGTTATGGATGACTTGGTTTCCCTTGTCCGCCGTCAGATAGAGATCTTTTCCGTCATAGTATACCGTCATTCTGTTGATATGGAGGGCGTTATCGAACAGACGCAGGTAATAAAGATTTTGGCTATCCGTTTCCGAATAGACGGCGGCGTATTCTATCGTATAGTTTTCGGTAGAGGTGTAAACGGTATATTCGCTGGAAACCGCATACGCTTGCAAAGGTTCTTGCCCGTACAGTATTTCTTGCGACGCCGTCAAGCCGTCATGCACTTTGTTGAGGTATTCACCGACCGAATTAAAGCTTTTTTTGCCACCGTCATCGGGTTCTTCCTCTTCGGGCGTGTTCGGCTCTACCTCTTTCGAGTTACAGGCGACCATACCGAGCGCGACGGACAGTGTCAACATAAGTACGATAAAACAGAGTAAAAAGTATTTTTTCTTCATAATTTGCCCTCCGACCTTTCTTATTTGGAAAGTGTCATGGTAAGTAATTTTGACGTAATGGTATAGTATGTTCCGTCTAATCCTTTTAAGACGAATTCCGACGAAACGAGATCGTTGGTACCGCTGAGCGTCCAAACGACTTTGCTGACTTCCACAAGATAGTAGCCGTCTCCCGCCATCATGTTGGCGGTTTCGAACTGTTCTTGCTTGGTACTTCCTATGAAATCCAATAACCTGTAGGTAAATTCTCCCACGTTGTTATAGGGTTCTTCCTGATTATCCGATAAGTTTTCGTTATCCACATAGGTGTTGGTGCCTTCCGTTTCGTTCCAATAGGAAGAGCGTACCGCGATATAGAAGGAAGTCGTCGTGCTCAGTTGATAGTAGCTCACCCCTTCTTGGAAAACTCCGGTGGCGACTTTATAATCGTCCCCGTCTTGTACGAAGAACTTGCCCGTCGGTATGGTTTGTCCCGAAAGGGCGTTGACGGCGACCGATACGTATCTTGCCGTTCCGAGCATCGCCGTTCCTTCCTTCTGTTCTTGGAGGGTTTCCAACTTTTGGTAATCGTTGTTTTGGTAAACATAGTATTCCAAAGGTTTGTAATCGCTGAACACCACGCGAACGTTGACTTGCTTGGAGTATACCGTATTGCTGCCTTCGGCAAGGAGAAGGACGGTCGCCATGACGTTACTGTTAGAACCGCCTTGCAACGCTTGCGGATTCTTTTCGAAGTCGTACCGCTCGTTAACGGCAAGGAGTTTGTAGGCATCCTCTCTCGCCATGCTGTCGGTATAAGCATCCTTTAAGTAGGCGTTGGCGTTCTTCTTGTACTTAATGGCGAGGTCGATGACTTCGTCTTGTTCGTTTTGACTGAGAGAAGGCCAACTCATGAGCAGATTGACGGCGTAGGTCTCTCTGGAAGAAGAATTCACGTCGCTGTAAGCGTACGCCACAAACTTCTTGAGATTGTCTATGACGTCGCTATACTGTTGATTCCAAAGCAACCGAACCTTCATGGCGGAGGTATCGTAATGAATATAGCTTTCGTTCAAAGTCACCAAACCCGAAGTCGGGAAGGTACTGTTCATATCCATCACCAAACTGATTTGACCGCTCTTGCCGGCAAGATTATCGCCGATTTTGTCAAACATCGCACAGGTTTCGCACGAGCAGGAACATTTTTCGGTGTTCGCATCGTACACGATCGTATGCGAGAAAGCGTTACAATTCGGGTTGGAACAGGTGATTCGGTAGATATGGGTATCGGTACCCGTTTCCGTCACCGTCAATTCTTTTCCGCAAGAACAGTAACTGAGCGTCATATAGAGAGGTTTGGTCATATCGAAGAGGTAGTTCTCGGAGCTGACCGAAAGATAGCCGCTCACCGTATCGACGGAAGCCCCGCCGACCGGTTCGTAGAAGTAGCCGTCCGTATAATAGTATGTCACGCCCGCATACTTGGCTTGATTATTGCCGAGTAAAACGCCGGCACTGCCCACGAAGTTTTCTCCCCCTTCGAAGGTAAAGACGGTACCTGCGTTGTTTTCGGTATAGGTTCCTGCCAAACGGTACACTTTAGCGTCGCCGAAGCGGAAATAATAGGTAGCGGTATCCAACAGTATTTTTTGCATGCCCGTACCCGTTTCGATGGTTCCTTTCTGTACCGAACCCTGCGTCAAAGCGATTTCTTCATAATAGAAAGCACTGTCGACGATGACTTTACGGTTGATAAGGTCGATACTCATACCGGTATTCTTTTGATAGAATCTGTTATCCCACGTATAATACGTTTTTCCGTTTAGGATGACGATGCCGCCCACTCTGTCGAACGAACCCACCTTTTGCCCGCTGTATAACAGGTTATTGGTGGAAATTTCGTAGAAATACCCTTTTCCATCCGCCGTCAAGGTACGGGTGTCCTCGTCCCACGTGTAGGTCGTGAGCGAATATAAGCCGTTATCGCCGTCACGATAATAATAATTCTCCGTATTATACAGGATTTTCTTATCGTTCAGGAACAACGTACCCGTTTCTTCTCGTGCCGAGAACTTGTTAATGACGAACGTTACGTCGGCGTAATTGACGGAAACGGTAACCGTACTGTTGCCGTCGCCGTCCACTTCCACACCCGTCGTGAGGTTTTCTTCCACCACTTGCACGGTGTCGATACTGATATTTTCGTAGACGTAGGTAACCGAAACGGGTGTTTTGGTATTGTCGCGTAATGCCGAAAGCGTCGATTTTACATCGGCGTTCCCCAAAGAAATACTGCCCGTCCTCGGACTGTGATTCTTATCGGCGAGCAAGCCGACCAACGTCGTGGCATCCCAATAGAGGATATAGTTCTTGCGGTTGTTGACTTCGGTCATGGTGGCGTCGGAAACGGAGTATTCCAACAGACTGCTCTTATACGAGGTCGTACCGTCCACCGCTTCCATGCAGGGATAGAACAAACGGAACATCATCTTGCCGTCGGCGTCTACTTTAGAATAGGTATAGGTTTCTCCGCTCGTCTTGGTGTATTGCGCCTTGTTCAGACTGACGGTCTTCGCCACCATTTTACCGGTGGTGTCCTTTTGCATCGCACGAACGGTAAACGATACCAAATAATAATCGAATGCCGAATAAATGCTGTAATCGCTGAAATGGCATTTGATAGGATCCAAATAAGTGAAGTATTCCGTTTGATAGGTGCCGTTATCGAGCTTTCTGTCAAACGCAATACTGCTGACCGTCTTGGTACTCTTTTGATAAATACCCGCATAATTCCAGCACGCCACATAGAATTCCATCGAAATACTTTGTCCCGCCCCGTTGACGATGTTGCCCTTTAACGTAAACGATTCGTTTTGAACGTTTCCGAGCAAGGATACGGTAGGATTTTTCCAAACGATATCGCGGTACTTACCGTCAATCTTGACCGAAGCAGGCAAATCGCTTACTTTGAATTCGTAAGGATTGTAAACCGAAACCGATTGTTTGGATACCACCTTTGCCGCCGTATTTTTATCGACGGTATATTCGTTTTCGAAGACGAACATTTCGTACCACTCCGAATCGTATCCCGTCAATTTCTTGAAGAGTAACGAAGTTACCGTTTCTCCCGAGAACGTGGCTTCGTATTCGGCAAGGAACAGTTTGCCGTCGGCGTTTCTTACGAACCACACCGAGAGATTGCCGCTCTTTTCGATTTGTCGGACGGTATAACCGCTGACCATCGTCGCTTCTCCCATGACGTACTTTTCGATATCGCCTAAGTAGGACGCCGTAACCACCGCTTCGGCGGAGGACAGAATATGCTTTTCCACGATGACCGCCATATCGAGTTGTTGCTCTATGTTCAAAGCGGTATTCTTTTCCGTCAAAGAGCCGTACAAGACTTGGCTGACACCGGTATACACCGATTTTCCGCTGACGGTATCGTTATCCCATACGAGGGAATACGAATAAGAATAGCCGCCTACTTCTTCGCTGAACGACACGACGTAGGTCTGCGGTACGATATTATAGATTTGATAGCAGTCAATTCGGCACAAGCCCACTTGAATGGTATCGGCTATTGCCGTTTTCTTGACGGTATGCGCCGCCGTCGGTTTGTCGCCTTCCTGATAGTCGGCACCCAAACGATACACCCGCTTGGCATAGTACTTCGTCCCTTCTTTGAATACGGCGTCTTGCGTCAAATAGTATTTGCCGTCCGCACGCTTTACATAATACTCGTTACTGATTTCGGTATGATATTCTCCGTCGGAATAGACCAAAGTCAAGTAGAAGGACTCTTGCACGTTTGCCCCCTTCTTGATAGTGATTGACTCGGTGATACTCATATCGGTAGCTTCCAAAATATTGACGTAAACGGTATGGAATACCGAGTAAACGGTATGGAATTCGGGCGTGGTCACCGCAACGTAGGTATTCTTGACGGCGTCGAAGGCATAGCCTTTTTCTTCGCCTAAGTCTTTTCCGAACACTTCTTCCCTCGTCGCGTAGCTCAGCGAAGACGAGAACGTCGTCCCGACCGCCAAAGAATAGCGATTGGTCTTTTCGTCGTAGTTATAAAAATCGTTTACCGTTTCCGTTTGCAACTTAGAACCGACCGAATCGTAACGGCTCGCCGAATACGTCACCGAAGAAAGGTCTTTTCCCGCGTAGACGATAACGGCGGAATTCTTGACCATAGCGGCTTCCGCAAAGCGATAATACTGTGTGACCGAACCCATGAGGATGTTGTCGCTCGCTTCGTAGACGGCTTCCTTGACGGTGACGGCTTTTTCTTGCGTAAAGGAATAATAATCCTTATTCTCGTCGTAAACGGTATCCTCCGTCAAGAAGTAATAGCCGTCGGGCGATTGCTCGTACAAACTGCCTGCGTGTTGCTCAAAATCGGTATCGACATAAACAAAATACGATTTGGTTGCGTCGAACTCCGCTTTACTGTCGACGGGTACAAAGGTCTTGCCCGATTGCTCGTACAAAACGTTTCGTTTCGATTTGAATTCGGATTCGCTTGCAAGGGTAACCGCAACGTAATTCTCGTTCAAAGCGTAGTATCTCATATAGGCGGTATTCGGTGCGTCCTTTTCCGCCGAGAGGTCGGGAGCGATGACGTACACCTCTTCCAATTCTTTGTTGAGGCTTCTCGCTTCTTTGATGATTTCCACGTACCGTTGTTCTCTGTAAACGGTTTCCATGAAGTTGTTGACGGCGGAACGTACCAAACCGGTCAGCGTTCCGCTGAAATCGGTTCCTTCCAAAAGGTTTCTGCGAATGGTATGAATACTGTTGTCATAGCGAGAAATGGAACGGAAGCTGTATTCGATTACATCCCCTTTCAACGCATCGTATTCCGTTCTGTCGATTGCCGACATTTCCGCAAAATCAAACCATCTTTCCACGCAGGCGTTGATTGCCGCGCGCACTTCTTTCTTGGTGTACGTTTCGTTGGCTTTCAAACCGACGGCAAGAAGGTCGTCCAAACAAACCTTCTTATCGGAAGCACCCAAAAGCAAGTAAGAACCGTTGTTGTAGAGGGTACTTTGCACGACGGCGGTAGCCTTGTTGCTTGCCGAGCGGAGATAGTACACCGTACCTTCCCGTACGATATAATCGTCGGTTTCGTTGTACAGACCGTTACCGTCGAGGACGTACAAATGGGTTCCCGTAGGAATCGCTTCGCCGACCACGTACTTGGAGTCCACGTATTGATAGAATTCCGTCTTCAATCCCATACGGATAAAGATGTATTCCACCACCGTCATACGAATGTTCAAGAGAGAATCCGCCACGACGTCGACGAATCTTCCGTCCCTTCTTAAATTGTATTTTTCATCGGCTCGGTAAATGGCACGATACATTTCTTCCACAACCAAAGCACGATAAACGTCTTCGTAATCACAGCCGTCTTCCTCAAACCAGCCGTAGGCTTTGGCATTCGTCAAATCGAATTGGTGAGAAGCGATTTCCACCGCTACGTTCTGTCCCTTTAATTCGTGCAGATTACAGAAGTCCCGAATCAACCTCTCGGTATCGAACGAGCCTTCAATGGCGTTCTTATACGCAATCGCACCGCTGAATTGGGTGGGTGTAAACTCATTCAAATAGGAAGTAAAGAGGGTATTGAATTCGATTTCCATATACTCTTGAATGATGGCGTTATACGCATTCGTAGCAAACGCCGAAGCGATTTCATCCAACAAAAGGGAAACTTTTTCCGCTTGCGTAGCCGTAGAAGCGGAGGATTTTTTGGCGAGCAGAATACTGTCGGCATATTCGGCAACCGTTTCTAAGTAAACCTCTTTTAACCGCTTATAAGCAAAGTAATTACATTGTTTTTGTAACCACTTTTCGTCGGTCGGGAAGGTCGACTCGTCAAACGTCCCCGAAATCGTCCAGGAGGACACCTTCTCCTGCATTTTTTCCAACATGGCGGTGGCGGTATTGAACTTAATCAAATCGTTTGCCGAAGGCATATTGTTCCGAACGACGTCACTGTACAGCTCTTGCGCCTTACCCATAATCGACGTCAGGTTATACGAAATACGGGTGTAGTTGACCGAAGAACTCCATTCTTCTTCCAAAGCGTCCACCGTTCCCAACAGAGCATCGTTAATGGTTTCGCGAATCTGTTCGTCTCCGATGGAGAAGACCGCTTCGGCGAGAACTTCTCGCTTGTCGTAGAAGTAGAAGGTGATTTCCATATCCTGCCCTAAGCCCATGTGAATGTACATCGACAGTTTTCGAATATCCGTCAACACGACGTTTTGCAATTCGGCACCCGATTTCGTCATGGCGGCAAGGTCGATTCCTTCCATATTATAGTATATCTTCGTCACCGTCGCCGCTCCGTCGCCTTCCTGCAAAGAAGAAGACAGCGAGTAGACGACGTTATCGAACGTGTAGAGTAAATCCAACGCATCGGCATAACGTGCGGTGAAGGACGAGGGCAAACGCAATACGCCGTTCCCGAGTAGCGGAGAGGAGGCGTTGTTGTACGAGTCCACGTAGACGGTAAAGGTATTCTTCCCGTTCTTCGGTACGGTCAAAGTCGACAAGCCGATGGCGGCGTCGTCTTCCCACTCCAACAGTTCTACCGCGCAGGACGAAATGATGATGGATACTTCTAACGTTACCTGTCCGTAATACTCTCCGTCAATCATACAGCCGAGAACCTGTGCTTGCGCCATGTTCATCCAAGACTTGGTACCGGTATAGTCCAAAGTACCCGCTTTCTTTTCCCATTCCGCCGTCAATTCCCACTTCACGTCGCTGAGCACGATGATTTTATCTTTGCCGACGGCAATGAAATCTTTTAAGGTCAACGTGATTTCGGTAGGAAGGAATACGGTGGTATTGAAATAATTTTTCAACCCGACTTCGGTATAGGTGGCGTCGTAGAGATTGTCGATAGAAATCTTACACGCGTCTATCGTCATCTTCGTCGTTTGTTTCCCGTTACTGGAGAAGGTATCGGTAGTATACCGAGAAACGGCATCCGCCATACTTTGAATAACGACGATTTGACGAATACGGAATCCTTCGGGCGTCAGCACCGAGAACACGATACTGCCCGAACAGCCGTAAATGATTTCGGCGGGGATGACGTCGCCGTCCAGCTGTTTGCCCGCCTTGAACTCGGCAAGCACTTTGCTCAGTCCTACGTTGTCCTTATTGCCGTCCCGAATCAAGAAGTCGTCCAACTGCTCGATATACCAACCCGTCAACGTGGGCGAGGAGGCGTCGTTGTATCGGAACGGACTGCTCGAACCGAGTGCTTCCGAAGAATAGTTATAGCCCGCAACGGGGTAGACGACCTTTAACTGCCAGCTGTTCTGCACGTTACTGCTCGAACTCAAACTGTATCCCGAAGGATAGTTGGCATTGCCGCCGGCATCGTAGGCTTCCAACGTGAAAGTACGGATGTTATCGGAGCCGTTGCAATAGTATCCGCCGTAGAAGACGGGTACGGGATAAATATCGTAGGCACCGTTTCCGTCGGCAAGCGGAATGAAATACTTCTTGTCGATTCGGTTGGTTTCCGCAAACTTGTTATAGGTCATGCACTTGTAGGTGTTTCCTTGTTGATACCCCAACATATCCTGCACGTCCAAAACGTTGTTCAAGCCGTAAATCGTAATATCCTTATCCTTAATATATTGTATAACGGGTTCCGAACCGGTGGAGTCTTCTTTGACTACGCTGTTCGTCAATAAAAAGATGAAATCGGTGAGAGCGATTTTTTGTCCGACGGAATCGTTGGAATCGTACTGTACGGTCACCATTTTGATACCGTCGATTTCTTCGATGACGAGGTTGGTTCTGTCGCCGCTCGCCTCATAGTACTCTTTGAATACGTAATTCTCGCCCGAGAGGGTGGGTTTGAAGTTGGCGACGGGATACCAGCTGGCATCGGTCTTGACGGTCAAGAATTTCGTCTTGCAATAATACCCGCTGTTGGTGACTTGAATATCCGCCTTTTCAAAGACTTTATTCAAGAAATCCTTGACGGTAATCGAAGTGGTACACTTATACCCTTCCGAAGTCTTATTGTACAGACCGATATAGCCTTTGGTCGGTAAAATATCACCGTCGGCGAGGTCGGTAGCCGATTCGGTACTAATGGAAATATACCCTTTGCAACCGATTTCGTCCACCACGTACAAACCGAGCGAAGTGACGTCGTTGACGTTCCACCGTATCAGGTTTTCGGCGGTCAACGCTACGAATTGATACTCGTCACCGACGTGGGTAACGGTGCTGTTGTCCCAATGGATCAAGACATAGTAGCCTTTCTTTAAGATATGGTCGAGGTCGGCTTTGGCGTTGGGGACGGTAATATCGGATAACTCGGTTTGTGCGCAAACGACGTTGAATCGAACCGCCAAATCGACGTCCTGTGCTTCGCCGTCCTGTTCCAACGTAATGTGGGACACCAAAGATACCGTCGTGCCGGGCGTAAAGATAAAGTCTTTTTCGCCCGTCGTGGTGAGCCATTCTATATTGGTAAAGGTGGTCGACGTGCCGTTGTTAAAGTATGCGATTAACTTGGTCGGCAACGAGATACCTTGGAACGAATCGGCGTAGTAGGTGTAGTAAGTCACCGAGGATATTTCCCCTGCGGTGTTCAAAATCTCCACCTTGTTTTCCTGCATATTGGCTTCGTTTATTTGTTGCCCGTTCTTGGTGTAGAACTCAATCTTGCTCGGCTCTTTGCTGAGAATCTTTAAGGTAACCGTAATATACTTGAAGCCACTGACTTCGTTACCGATTCTGGTCTGCACGCGAATACCGTACTCGGCTTTTTCCAGCAGCCAATCGGCGACCTTGTATCTGCCGCTTCCTTCCGCCATCTGCATCAAAAAGCCGTCGGCATCCTGTTTATAAAGGTAGTACTTATTGCCGTCGTTGTCGGTGATATACTTTGCCTGTTCTTCGGCGGTGAGGGAAGAATACTTCTTTTTGCTGCCGTCTTTCTTATTCAAAACGTAGCTATACTCGTATACCAATTCCAAAATAACGTCGCCGTTTTTGTTGACGAAGTGTCCTTTGCCGTCGGCGTCGAAATAGGAGTACCACTCCAATCCCGTAAACGAGTGACTGCTTTGGCGGTTATCCCCTGAGAAAGTAACGGTTACGTTATTGGGCAACGTTTGCGTGGTGACACGCAAAGGATCGACGTAATAGTACCCGACGTCTCGAGAGGAAACTTTATCGGTACCCACTTTCACGTTGGTCGGATGATATTCTTCGCCGTCCAAAGCGTCCACTTCGTTATTGGATAACGAAACGGGGGACAACTGCGGACATTCCGCCTGAATCCGAACGGTCACCGAAGGATAATTGGTCTTGCCGGCGTCTCCCGCCCCTTCGCTCTTGACGATTTTACCCGTAACCACGCTGATAGTCAGTACCTGACCGTTGTTTTCGGCATAAATACGGAACATACGATAGAAGTTCAACGTCGTCACGACAATATCTTTGGTATAGTCGGAATTCAACGTAATATCCACTCTCTTCCACGCATATCCGTCTTTTTCGATATACGTCATGACTTTTTCGTTGGCGTCGTCATAGATGAAGTCGGCTTTTTCGACGTCGGACAAGCTCGCATAGGTCTTGTCTTTGACGATTTCGTAGGTATAGGTATACTTGCTGCCTTTGGTCACGATGTTTTCGGGAAGGTCTTCGCCCGTATAGTAGTAATAGAAAGGACGGTTCATCGGAGAGGTATCCGCCGAGCGAATACCGATGGCGCCGTCTTCGTCCTTCTCGTAGAGGTAGGCGTATCCCGAACCGTATTCCACGTCGATAATCATACTGTCGCCGCGAGAAATGCCCGTATCGAAATATTTGTCGTCCACCGCATAATAAGAACGGTTTCTCGATGCCACGACGCCGTCTATTTCGACGTAATACGGTTTCTCGACGGTAGCAATCGTACCTTCTTGGTAAACGGTAACGTTCTTTTGCGTGAAGTAGGTGGCAAGTTCCGCCCATTCCACGAAGGTAAGGACGGTATAGGACGCATAGGCGGTACCGTAACCGGTCACGCCCTTTGCCGAAACGTAAACTTTACGCACCGAAGCCGAACCGTCGACGTTTTCACGATAAAGGTATTGCAGGTCGCTTAATCCGTTTACCCGTACTCTCTGCGTCTTTTTGTCGGACGAGAGGGAAACGTAAGGAACGTTTTTGCCGTCTTTCGTCAAGACGTCTTCAAATTCCGAAGAGTATACCGTAATTACCAATTTTTCGGCAAGTCCGTTGTTGTCTCGGAAAAGCGGTAACGTCTTGCCGTCCTGCGTCACGACGTCGGTATTCTGTTCGGCAAGACTCAGATTTTCGTACACGACTTCTTCGGTCAAAATCTCTTTGGTGAAGCGTCCCTTCCGTTCTTCTTCATCCGCCGTATCGTCGGCATACAGAGGCGTATAGGTATATTCCCGATAATAAGAACCTTCGGTACCGACGTTGGTAATGTTCGCATAGCTCCAAAGAATATCGTAGGATTCGTCGAAAATATAGTTTTTGTTGAGCAATCCCGTAATAACCGGCATATTGAAGACCACTCTGTACTCGTCGTGCTTCAGGCTCGGATCGGTAAATACAAAGGTGGGCGTCGTCGAAATCTTATAGCTGTCTTGGTCGTAATAGTTGGCGACGTATTTTCCGTGAATCAACGTACCGTCCTTATATTTCGCCGAGTCGGTATCGTCGGTATCCAAAATTTCTCCCGTTTCGGACAAGTCGTTAAACTGTACGTAGGCAAATTCCCGTTCCACGATATTCAACTGAATCGCCACCAGCTGTCCTTTGAAGCGGGTATGAATATAGGTTACGCCGCCGGCGGGCTTAATCATGCTTTCGCGGTTGGAACCCAAACTGTATGCGTCAAACGACCAATTATAATAGGTAGTCACCGTTCTGCCCGACGTATCGGTAGCGATATTGGAGTAGGTATAAGCGATATAGTCCTCTTTGACGCCGTTTCGGCTCAAATAGTTATCGCTGACGAAAGCGAAGGAGAATTCTTTTCCTCGGAAATAGGCGTCGATGAATTCTTTTTCGGCATCTTGATACCCTTCCGTCAATTCCTTTTCGGTCAAATAGTTATTGCCGTTAAAGTTGTCGACGTCGGAGAGATAGGCGTATTTAGCGAGCAAATAATCGTACGGTTCGATTGTCCAGGTCGCCACGACGGGAGCGTTTTCGGCGTAGTATTCTTTGGTATAATAGGTGATACCGGCACGGAAACTTGTATCGGCGGTTTCCGTATAGCTGCCGTCGTCGTTCCTGACGTAATAGGTGTCTTGCATTTCGCCCTGCGCCAAATCTTCGGAAAGCTCTTTATATTCGAAATTGCTTTCGTCGTAAACGACGGCGTAATTGGTCGTTTGAATTTGACGGTTGGTGAAAATCAAACGGCAGGGGAAGACGGTTTCGCCCATACACCCTTCGCCGATGACGACGGTGGTGACGATCATATACCCTTGCAAAGTAATATACTTTTCATCGATGACGAATCGACAATCGAAGGTTTCGGCATCGGAAGCATACCATTTGCTTCTCTGGTGCGGCGTACTGTCGGTTACCGTCCAAGTCGAATAGTCGGTTATACGCTGCATATCGGTACAAACGTTTAACGTTACCGACGTTTGGAGCGGTTCGGCAGGCTCCATGACGAATAAGGCTATGGGATCGTAATATTGATCCATCAGTTTCCCGTCGTCGTCGTACTCGGATACCACGTTCATTTCGTCTTCCGTCGAATAGTATTGCGGCGGGAAAGTTTGACTCGAATCGTATTGGATACTGTGTAAAGAACCCAACCGAACGACGTTTTTCGTGACGAAAGTCAAATAATAACGACGAACGACACCCATGAAGCTACCGTTTGTACGAGGAGCGTATTGCGTCTTTTTCGCCGCCGTCACTTCCACCGACTCGGCATCGTATTCAAACAAAAGCTGACGGTGTTCGGCTTGATAAAGGTAGACGTAGTCCCCTTTCTTGTGTCCGTTTTCTTCATCGTCTTCTTCGTAGTACAAAGCCATTTCCATATCGTAATAATAATAGCTTGTGCCAGAATCGTAGAAGATGACGTCCCGCAGACCTTGCCAATAGAAATAAATGTTCCCGTTGGCGTCCCGATAGATATAGTTTTCGGCGATGACGCAACGTTGATTCTCATAATTATAGTAGACGAATTCTTCACCGTCCTGAATAATCAAGTCTTCCAAATCGTTCAAGAAGAACCGAACCATGGAAATATCTTGATTTTCGGGGCCTTCGTTATTAAAGAAGGAGGAAGAAGCCACTTCGATGGGTTGACGGCTGACGCTCTTCTTGGCACCCAAACGGAAAATCATAATGGTTCCCGCTTCGATCATGGTACCGTCGGGAAGAAGGACGTCTTCGGGATACACGTAGAAGTCGTAATCCAAAGGTTCGTACGCATCGCGATAATCGGTATAGAAATAGGTAGGCAGTTCTTCGTGCAATTTGGTATTGTAAGGATCTTGATCCTTCGTACCGTAAATATCGGAAAAGCCGCCGACTTGATACATATAATAATTGGATTTAATGCTCTGCAAACCCTTGACGCGATAGGTGAAGCCGGCATCTACTTTGATGTTACCGATAAGTCCGCTGACTCTGAACAAGCTTTGCAGGGTATCGTTACTGGAGGTGATTTCCATCTGTTCCGGTTCGGGCACCACGTAGGCGTCTTTGCAAAGAGCCGAAATAATACTCGTCAACGAAAGGTTGAAGTCGTTATCGGCAAAAGAGGAAACGTTATCTTCGATTTTGGTGGAACCGTTCATATACGCCGACATGGACGCCATGAAGACGTCTTCACGAATCTTCATCATCGGGATAGCTTGTTGATTATTCTTCTTGACGCACTCGATACTGACCCAAACGTATCCCATTTGATGTTCGGCGTCGCTCTTTTCCTTCGGATCGGAACTGTTCAATTTCTTATAAACGTCGTTATTGAAGCTGACGTCGTCCGAACTCAATCGCAAAACGACTTCTCCGATTTCGTCCCCTTTGGGCATAATCCGCAACACGAGGTCGAAGGCACTTCTGCCTTCCAGTTTCCACGTACCGCCTTCTTGGTCGGGGGATAACCGGTTGCCTTCGTCGTCCACATAGTTATCGGTGACGAACTGGTCGTAAATCAACTCGAACGTCAAACCGGTATTACTGTCCAGTACGAACGGCGTGTTCAAGCCCGAACTTTCGCCGATGGTGGCGGAAAGCAATTTGCTGAGGTCGACCACTTCCTGAGAGCTGAATACGAAGTTCCCGCGTAGCGTACCGGAATAGGTGTAAATATCGCCGAGCGGCTTAAACCCCGAGAAGTCAATATCGGATATTTCCACATATTCACCGAAATACGTGGGCGTCAATTCCAATTTGAACAACATGTTCGAGTCCTCGTTGTCTTCCACACCGAGGTCGGTATACATGGTCATGGTCATTTCGTTGGTATCGACGTCGAGCATGAAGGTGAAATAGCTTTCTTCCACCATCAATTCGGCGCTGGGGATACCCAACATGATCGCCAACTGATCGAGGGTGTACGGCAAGACGGAGTCGACGACGTTAATAAGTTGCCGCGTGGTAAAGGTTCCCGCGCCCGTTTCTTCCAACATTTGCTTGATGAGTTCAATATCGACGAGCAAGGTTTCGGTGTTGGCGGAGAACAGACTCTCTCGTTTTTTCCGCATGACGGCTTCGTCCACTTCGTTATTGACGGTGGTATTGATATAACTTTGGTTATAGCCCTGTTCGGCGAGTTCCGCCCTTCGGGAGGCGACGGTCGGCTCTACGTACGTCTCTATATAACTGTTGATATAACTCGGTTCGTATCCCAAACTTTCCAATTCCGCCCGCTTGTCTTCTTTGGACATAAGGGTGGCGTTACTCGCCAAAAGATCGGCACGGTACGCCTTTTCGTCCGCCGTCGAAAACTCTATTTTTTCGGTAATAAACGTCTTCGCCATAATGTAATCCAACGCTTTGTTCTTTTTGTCGCTGGTAGCGGGGTTCAAAATACCGTCCACGATACTGACGATGACGTTATTGACGCCTTTTTTGAATTTTCGTAAGGTATACGCCAAATCAAGGTGATCGTCGTAAACTTGCGGGAAGCCGAGCTGTTCCAAGTCGATCCACCCGTACATATATTCCAAACCGGAAATATCCAAGTATTCTCGTTCGTTTTTATAATAAATACCGATCATCAACTCGCCGTTTGCTATGTCTCGGAATTCCATAAACACGTTGTTCGTCGTATTGTCGAACTCCTGCATGTCGGTTCGGATCAAGGCGTCGAACTGAGAATCCCACGAAGGGACGTACAAAGTACCGACGAATTCGTAATTACCGTAATCAAACGGCTTATACCAATCTTTGTGTTCGATTTCCAATCCGCTATCGGGGTACGTCCAGCCGTAGTCGAAGGTGATGTGTGCGGTATAGTCGTACGAAACGTCCCTCTGATCCTTAACCACCCCGCGCAAGTCGAATACCGCATCGGTCAAAACGTTTTCGGTGCGGTCTTTTTTCGGGGCAATCAAAGATTGCATATCGGCGTCGATGGTGGAAACGGTAGAAGTGGATACCGACGAAAAACGGAATCCCAAATATTTATAAGTCAACGGGTCCCATTTCCGTCCGAACGGTCCGAAGAGGTTTTGTAACATTTCGGTGGCGTTTCCGGCGACCATATCCAACGTAATCGCATAGAAAAGCAAGCTGATGACGTCGTCGTTTACCACACGCTTATAGTTTTGACCGACAAGGGCCGCCATCGTGGTGTTGATGGTTCCGGTACCGGCGTCGTCCTGCAAACCGAGTTTCTCGAGCAAGCCGTCCACCGAAAGAGAACAGAGCAAACGAATCAACTGTTGATAGAGTACGGTATCGCCGAAATCGTAGAAACTTCTGCGCGCGCCCTGAATGTCGGCGTACAGAATGTTTCCGGGATCGTCGCTGTTACTGTTTATGCCGTCGTAATACAAGCCGATCAAAACTTCGTTCGTGGCACCGTTATACCACTCGATACAGATATCGCTCTTTTTTATGGCTTCGTTATGAATTTCCAAAGCGTTGACGAGGGTGCGGGTACCTTCGGCATTGTTTTCGTCGTAATAGGTGGCGTCTTTGGCGTCGTAATATTTATAAATGGGATTGCCTTCTTCGTCCTCGTAGGGATACGTATACAGGTAAGCACCGATGCGGAGTTCAAAGTTGCCTACCGTATTATTCGATTTGTCCAAAAGGTCGATGGCGTAATTGACGCCCATGTAGTATCCGCTGTCCACAAAGGACTCGCTGTCGAGATACTTTCTCAGGGCGGTGATGGAGTCGGTAAATTCGTCCACCGCCTGTTGCGTCGTGGTGTGGTCGCGGTTGTAATAGTTTATGCCGCCCTCGACGTTATCGTCTTTGATATAATAGACGGACTCGGTTACGGGATCGGTTAGTTCGCACCCCGTAAACATAACGGCAAGCGCAAGCACCGCCACAACACACAGAAACATCAACTTCAACAATCTTTTTGTACTCATAATTTATCTCCGCTTACGGTACAGAGGCAATAAATACCCCTTTATAATTTATAATATTATATATAAATTACGCACGAATGTCAACAGTTAAAATGTCTTTACAGAATACTTTATCTTCAAAGATACGAAAAAACGAAAAAAATCCTTGAAAAAAGGGAATTCGTTTGCACATTTTCAAAAAAAATGGTATTATTTCGATTATGAAAATCCTTAACGCCGAAAACGTTTCTTACGCCTATAAGTCGGAAGAGGGCGAAACCCTCGCCGTTCGGAACGTATCCCTCTCGATCGAGCAGGGAGAATTCGTCGTGCTTCTCGGACATAACGGTTGCGGAAAAAGCACCCTCGCCAAGCTCTTAAACGGATTGCTTCTGCCCACCGAAGGGACGGTTTCCGTCTACGGCACCCCTACAACCGATCCCAAAAAAATCTACGAAATTCGCAGTAAAGTCGGTATGGTTTTTCAAAATCCCGATAACCAAACGGTCGCCTCGATCATCGAGGACGACATCGCTTTCGGCCCCGAAAATTTAGGGGTAAACGGGGAGGAAATTTCCCGTCGCGTGGAGGAAGCTTTGGAAGCGGTCGGCATGCTCGCTTACCGTAAAGGAACCCCCTTCAAACTGTCGGGCGGACAGAAGCAAAGAATCGCCATCGCCTCCGTCCTCGCCATGCACCCCGACGTACTGATTTTGGACGAAAGCACCGCCATGCTCGATCCGTGCGGACGACAAGAAGTGTTAGACACCGTCCGGCATCTGAACCGCGAAAAAAATATGGCGGTTCTGCTGATTACGCACTACATGGACGAAGCCTTGTCCGCCGACAGAATCCTTGTCATGGAACAAGGGGAAATTGTTCGTATGGGTTCCCCAAAAGAGATTTTCGGGGATATAAATTTAATAAAAGAGTGTAAATTGGAACTGCCTATATCCTGCAAAATCGGATATGCTCTTTCGCAAAACGGGTTCTTGACGGACACCTGTCTGACCGATGAAGAATTGGTGGAGGCGGTATGTCGATTGTCATAAAGAATCTTTCGTGCAAATACGGGGCGAAAACCCCTTTCGAAAAGCTTGCGCTCGACGGTATAGACCTGACCGTTCGGGAGGGGGAAAGCGTGGGCATCATCGGAGCGACGGGGAGCGGAAAAAGCACCCTTCTGCAACACATAAACGCCTTGATAAAACTGCAATCGGGCTCCGTCGAAGTCTGCGGCATAGACCTGACCGAACGCAAGCCCGATTTGAAACGATTACGCAAGCATATAGGGATGCTTTTTCAATATCCCGAGTATCAGCTTTTTGCCGAAACGGTGCGGGAAGACGTGATGTTCGGCCCCAAGAATTTCGGCATGAAAAACGAGGAAGCCGAAGATGCCGCCCGTACCGCCATCGGGTTGGTCGGCATGGATTGGGAAGAAGTAAAGGAGCGTTCTCCGTTGGAATTAAGCGGTGGGCAGAAGCGACGCGTTGCCATAGCGGGCGTGCTTGCCTACAAGCCGGACATCCTCGTTTTGGACGAACCGACGGCGGGTTTGGATCCCGCAGGCAAGAAAGAAATGCTCGACTTGATTACTTCCCTGCGACAAAAGACGGTTTCCACCGTTCTGACGGTCAGTCATAACATGGACGAAATCGCCGCTTACTGCGACCGCGTCGTCGTGCTTGCCGACGGAAAAAAGGTATTTGACACCACCCCGCAGGAATTATTCTATCGGGACGATTTGGAAAACTTCCGTCTGCAAAAGCCTCACGTCGTTCACATCGTCGAACTGCTCGCCCAAAAGGGCGTCGTTTTGCCGCACGTCTTGACGGAAGAAGCCCTCGAAGACGCATTATTGACTTATTTACGGGAAAGGAGGGGAAAATGACACGCAACGTTGCTTTCGGTCAGTATTATCCTACCGGTTCCGTAATACACCGACTCGATCCGCGTACCAAACTTTTCGCAGGGGTGGTCTTTATCGTTTGCGCCTTTTTGGCGTCCTCTTATTGGGCGTATTTAATTTGTTACGCTTTTCTCTTTTCGGTTGTGCTTTTATCGAAAATTCCTCCCTTGCAAGTACTGAAAACCGTCAAAGCCGTTCTTGCCATCGTGGTGGTATCGGTCTTGATAAACCTCTTTTTCTACGACGAAGGTACCGTACTTTTTTCGTGGTGGAAGATAAAAATCACCGACGGCGGGCTACTCTATGCGGGGAAAATGGTGTTGCGTATCATGTTTTTGGTACTGTCCACCTCCATGATTACTTTGACTTCCACACCGACCGAGTTAACCGACGGTTTGGAAAAAATCATGACGCCGTTAAAATATTTACGATTTCCCGTTCACGACGTGGCGATCATCATGAGCATCGCTTTGCGATTCATTCCCACGCTGATGGAAGAAACCGATAAAATCATCATGGCGCAAAAAGCTCGAGGCGCAAGCTTCGACCACGGCGGGATAGTGGCTCGTGCCAAAGCCATGTTGCCCATATTGATTCCGCTGTTCGTATCGGCTTTTCGTCGTGCCGACGAACTCGCACTGGCTCTCGACGCTCGCTGTTACAACGCAACGGAAGCTCGCACGAAAATGAAAGTGCTTCGTTTTACTTGGGCAGACCTTACCGCTTTCCTCGTTTTAACGGCTTGCTTAACGATAACCGCCTTGATTTATGCCGGAGTGATTCCTCTATGAGAGTCCTTTTGACCATCGAATATAACGGCAGGAACTATGCGGGTTGGCAACGGCAGGAGAACGCTCTCGCCGTACAACAGGTTTTGGAAGACGCCTTGGAAAAAATGTTGCAACAAAAGATCGTTCTTTGTGCCAGCGGTCGCACCGATGCGGGGGTTCACGCCGTCGGACAGAAAGCCCACTTCGACTACGAAGGAACCTTCCCCCTTGACAGAATTCCCGTTGCTTCCCAAACGATTTTGCCCGACGACATTGCCATACTCGACGCGGTGGAAGTTTCTCCCGAGTTGCACGCACAATACTCGGCGAAGAAAAAAACGTACCGCTACAGCATGTATCTTTCCCGAGAAAATCATCCTTACCTAAACGCAACGCACGCATGGATTTCGTACGACGAAAGTTACTTCGATTTTTCCAAAATGCAGGCGGCGTGTAAAGACTTGATCGGCACGCACGACTTTGCCGGGTTTGCCAACAAAGGAAGCCACGTCCGCAGTACCGTACGCACCGTTTACGACGTACACGCGGAAAAAAACGGACGGGAAATTTCCGTCACGATTACGGGAAACGGATTCTTATACAACATGGTTCGAATCATTGCGGGGACTTTGGTCTACATAGGACTCGGAAAACGCAATATGGGTGTCATAAAACAAATTTTGGATACCCAAAACAGGAATTTAGCAGGAAAAACATTCCCGCCCGAAGGCTTATGTCTGGTGGACGTGGACTATGGCGAACTATCGCCGAAAAAGGAGTAAAGAAGATATGTTGGCAGTTATTTTTACGAGCTTGGTAAAGGCGGAAAATCGGCAGGCGTTTTTAGAAGCGGCGTGCCGTCACGCCGAGATTTCCCGGACGCAGGATAAGGGGTGTATTCGTTTCGACGTACTGGCACCGACGGAGGAAAAAGACGAGATTATTTTCATCGAAATCTGGGAAAATCAAGCTTGTTTGGACGCGCACGCGGAGAGAAGCAAAGGGGGACAAGAAGCCCCCGTTTTGAACGCTCTGCGCTACGGCAAAAGCATGGACAAACACGAAATCATCGGCTGAGGGAAAAAGGCGGCGCAAAGTGAGAAGCACGCTCCGCACTGATTTTTTCCACGTTTTCCATTTCGTTCAAATCCCATTCGGCATCGGACGGGAGCCATTTTTTGGCGGCGTAATCATAGTGATAAACACCGTTTTCGGTTTCACAATAAAGGGAATATCCGCGATATAAATAGTAAATCATTTTTCTTTTTTAACGGAAAAACGGCACATTCAAAATGCGCCGTTTTCTTTTTCTTTGGTAGTTTGTTCTTTTTTCTTTTGTAGCCGAAAAAGGAATTATTCCTCTTCGATAGCTTCGTTCGGGCAGGTATCCGCACAGGTGCCGCATCCGACGCACGCATCTGCATCGATAACGTATTTTCCGTCACCCTCGCTGATAGCGCCAACGGGACAAGCGTCCGCACAACTTCCGCAACAAATACAATTATCGGTAATCTTATAAGCCATTTTTCCAATTCTCCTTTATTTTGATGATACTATTATACCACGCTCCGCCTTTTTTTGTCAATCCTTTTTTATGCAACAACATTTTTTGCGGATCGCCTTACGGGGGACACCTTTTTGGAAAAAAGTTTTTCTCCCCGAACCTCAGATTTCCAAAGCGATTTTCTTATAGACGGCAAAAGCGGACGGTATGGGGTAGGAAAGGAGCAAGTCTTTTTTTTCGACGAAAAACATTCCTTCGAGAGGGTGTTGCAATTCAACCTTATAGCCTTTCATATTCCAAACGATATGCGTAAAAACGTGTTTCGCATCGGGCAAAGGCACGCCGCACGCCGAAAACTTTTCGTATACCCGTTGTTGCGAAAGGAATCCTTCTTCATTGGGAAACTCGTACAGTCCCGCAAGAAGCCCTTTATTATCACGTTTTCGAACGGCTATTTTTCCACGATATTCCAACAAAAAAACCGTCATGTCTTTCTGCTTTTTTTCTGCCTTTTGAGGGCGAACGGGATAGCACGACTGTTCCCCTTTTTCATAAGAAACACAACAAAACCGAAGGGGACAATCCTCGCAACGATACCCGTCGTCCGGCTTGCAAACCATCGCACCGATTTCAAACAACGCTTGCGTAAAATCCGACGTTTTCCCGTCGGGCATCAGGGGACGTAAAACGTCGGCAACCCCTCTGCGGACGGCAGTATCCCGTATGTCGAACGCTTCGGCATTCACACGAGAAACCACTCGAAGCACGTTTCCGTCCACCGCCGGTTCTTTCTTTCCGAACGCAATCGAACAAATCGCCCCCGCCGTATAGGCTCCGATTCCGGGTATCTTTTGCAATTCGGAAACGTCGCAGGGCAGATCGCCGCCGTATTCGTTCATCACGATTTTTGCGGCTTGTAAGAGGTTTCTCGCTCGGCTGTAGTAGCCTAACCCTTCCCAATTTTTTAAGACGGTTTCTTCCTCCGCCTTTGCCAAACTCACGACATCGGGAAAGTGCTTCATCCACCGCAAATAATAGGATTTAACAGCCTCCACACGCGTCTGTTGCAACATGATTTCGGACACCCACACCCGATACGGCGTGGGTTCTTCTCGCCAAGCCAGCGTCCTCTTGTTTTCTTCGTACCACGCCAACATTTTCGGTACGGCTTCCTGCGGAAACGCTTTGATTTTTACTTCTTTTTTCATGCCCCGTTTTTACTCGAAATACAACGGATTCGTCAATGCCCAATGGAAGGGCGGCACCGGTAGTTTCGCATCCTGCGGCATCATCAACGCCATACCGAAACGGAACCCCAACTTCATGATTGGATTCAGTGTATGCACGATTTCGGCTCTCACAAACCCTTTTTCGGGAACCGCAAAATCCAATTCCAGTACTTTTTCGCCTTTACCGATGCGTTCATAGACGACGGTATCGTTATTATAAATACGAAGGGTATGCCCCCTCTTTAATTTTGTCACGTGCAAATGCGCCTGCATCCCTTCTTCCCATGCGACGACGTCGCCCATCATCTTATCTCGGCATGTCAAAATCATTTCCGACGTGTCGGGTTTATGGGTAATGTAGCAATGCCCTTTGCTAAGTCCCTCTTTGATTTCGGCGGGGGCGTTGTTCTCGGCGTATACGACGGTACAAGGCATGGCAAAAAGGTCGGTCACGACATAGTCGGCATGGAAGTCACTCCCCCCTACCGCCACTTTCCTTTCACCCTTCAAAAGTTCTTGATGCCACCACGAAATGGTGCTTTCGTTGTCGATTCTCATGACGGCGTTCCAGACTTCCACCAAGTCGTATTCGAAGCCCTCAAAAGGCAAACGCCAACCGCAGTTTTTACAGTGCGGATGGTTCATGGAAAGCAAGGCACCTTTCTCCTTTGCGTATAGCAGTCTTTTGTTTAATTCTTCCACCGACTCGAATTTGAACCCGTCGGTCAGCGGCTTTTCCACGCACAAAAGATTAAAGTGTCCTTTATAGCAAGTCAGTTCCAACCCCGGCATAATGTTCAAATCTTTGACGGAGGGATAGACGGCGCAAGCGGTATCGGTATTGTGGTCGGTACAAATAAAGAAGTCCAAACCGTTCCGTTTCGCCTTTTTGATGATATTCTTCATCGACGTATGACCGTCCGAATGAACGGTATGCGTGTGGCAATCGCCCTTATAAAAACGTGCCTTTTTTTCTTCAAACGTAATGGTAATCGTTATGTCGCAACCCGACGATTTTACCTTTTCAAAGCCAAAAGTAAGCGTCCATTCTCCCGCCGTAATCGGGGTTTTTTTATAACCCGGCGTGGAATAGATTTCACTCAAATATATCTCTTTTTTCGAGCTTCCGCTCGAGCCTACGTAGCATCCGTCGGCAGCGTTGAGCGCAATATCTACGGCGTTACATTCTTCCGTCTTCGTCCCCGGTAATTTCTTTTTGGTTTTGTCGTAGTCATAGCGCACCGTCATCGCCCGCATGCCTTCGGGTACGGCAAAACGCACTTCTTGATAGGTTCTTCTGACGTCAGAACCGAAATGTTTTTTGAGTATCTGTTCCATATCCTTCTCCTTTTTCTTTTGCAATGTTTTCAGTATACCACTCCGTTCCCATTTTTTCAAGTACCATTTTTACGCCCTGTCGGGTATGCAACTTTCGTATTGACTTTTGAGAATACTAATGATAAAATAATTTATATTCTATTTATTATTTATATTAGGAGAAAAAATGAAATCTCGTTCTGCTCTTTTCCCGAAAGTCATCGTTCTCGTCCTCGTCCTGCTTCTGATTTCCGCAATCGGAATCTTCACCTTGACGAACGCTTCGGCTTATGCCGCCGAAACGACGACCACGAATATCGTCCACCTTTCCGACCTGCACGTTATGATTGAAGAATATTGTAATCCTTATTCTTTCAAGTACAATGCGGACACCAAGACGACGAAGCTTCTCGCCGAAACTTCCGCCATCTGCGAAGGCGTCTTCGAAGAAATCTATAACATGGAAACGCCGCCCCTATACGTTTTTCTGACGGGCGACCTTACCAGCAACGGCGAATACGAAAACCACGTTTGGGTGGTCAATCTCTTAAAAGCCTTCACGAAAAAAATGCGTGCGAAAGCGGGATACGAGGGTTTTCAAATTTTTGTCGCACCGGGCAACCACGACACTTATAATTGCAAGGCAAAAAGCTATATGCCTACTCGTGCCGAACTGGTAACCGCCACCGACGTCAAATCCCTTGTCGAAAACTACAAAACCCGTTCGGTTGCAACGGTAACCTCCAAACAATTTATGGATTTATACGCCGATTTCGGATTCTGCTCCTGTCCCGACCGACAAAACGGTCATCACCTTACCTCTTGCAACGTGGCGGAGGGATGCGCTCTGGAATACTTCTTCGAGAGTGATTATTGGTATGACGATACGACTGACAGAAACGGTACGGGTTTGGAGGTGAGAACCCCTTCCGATGCAACGTTAAAACGATTCAACGAAAGCGATAAGGACTACACCATTCTTTCGGAAGACGCCCGTTTCGGAGCCTGCTCCTATATAGCCCGCGTGAACGATATGGCGATACTTTCGTTGGACTCCAACTGTCGTGCCTATAAGTATGACAATCCCAAAAAGCGGAACACCGCCGCTATCGACACCGACGGATGGCACGAAACGACGGGCGGTTTGATTTCGGACGAACAACTAAAATGGGCTTTAACCTCTCTGGAAGGCGATATCGCCGCAGGAACCACCGTCTTCACGCTCGGACACATCAACATGATTCCGCACTTTGAGTCGGAAGACGAAGTCATCAGTCTGTTCACCTACGATAATTGGGAACAAGCCACCTACACCCTTGCCGATGCGGGTATTCGATACGGCTTTACCGGACACCAACACGCCGCCGACGTAGTCGACTATATTACCCAAAACGGGAACGTTTTCTACGATATAGAAACGGGTTCTCTCGCTTCCTACGGTTGTTCTTGGCGTTCTCTCGTTTTCACCAAAACCAAAACGGGCGACTCCTATACCGAAGATTTTTCTTCGTTGGTTCATAACTATAACGCCACGCCCTTTACGTACGGCACGTTCAAACTGACGAACGAATTGACCGCCGCCGACATACCCATGACCGAAAATCCCGTTACCCTTTTCAAAACCGATGCGGACGAATTATTGGTGACTACGTTGGGAGACGGCATCCTTACCTGTGTCCAAACCGTATCCGTCAGCAAATACGGCGGTACTATCGGCATAGCCGACCTGCTTGCCGAACAGATGTACGACCTTGCCGGTTCGGTAGAAGACGGTATGGCGGGCGTTTACGTCGGGAACAATCTTTCTCGGCTCTTGCGAGAACTGACTGCCGACCTCAGTCAAACCCTGTACGTCTTTGCCGACAAATTGGAGGGTATCTATCTGTACGAATTCACCTATAACGGCAACAATTATCACTTATCCGACACCGTCAAAGCGGGATACGGCATCAACGAGTTTTCCCGTTCCCTTGCCGACTTTTTGGTACAATACGATTTTTCTTTCGGAAAAAACGCCGAAAAGCTGACGCTCGCCGACGCCTTGATGGTTATTTACGGCGGACACCTTTCGGGGGCGCACTCCGACCGAATCGACGAAGAAATCAAACCTTTGTTGACGTTTTTGCAAAACGGAGGGTTTGTCGATTTTCTGATTACCTTATTGGAAGACAGCCTTCTGCCGCAGTTGGATTTGATTCTGGATGCCCCCATTCGTTTCAACGTCGATTCTCCCGCCCTGCTTCGCGGCGGCTTTGACATTACCGAAGCGTTGAACAGTTCTCTCCCCGTCGACGCCATTCTGAAAGTCGTTGCATCCGACACCCTAAAAATCCTCTTCGTCAACACCGACGACAACGGATACAGCTCTTTACGATATCTCTTTAAGGATTTGTACGAGTATACCGCCGACAAAGAAGTCAGCGTCTTTTCGGATTTACTCGGACGATTTATCTCCGATTGGAACGATTCTTCGGTAGCCGACCTACTGGAACAATACTTCGATACGGCGAAGACCTACTTGAAAAAAGTAGCCGACGGAGAAACCTTGCGTTCCATAATCGACGAGAACTTAGTAGACAAATACGTAACCGACGCTTTTTGCAAGAATCTCGGTACGTATTTGGCGGATATCTTAATCGACTTTAATACCGACGATACCGAAGACGGCAGTGACTGGACGGACGGCGACCGCTATATTCGTTACGCCGTACGAAACTATGAAATTCATATTACGGCGCAAGGGGAAACCGGAATTCTGTTTAACGGGCATACCTATCAATCGGGCATGAAAGCGGACGTAACGCCTTCGGTAGAAAACGGTATGTTGGCGGGACTCATTTCGGTCACCTTTAACGACGATATTTACACCGAAAAGAACGTATCTTGGTTCACCTACATACAAAAGGACGTTTTCCATCCCGAAATCGTACCCGAAAGTTCCATTCGTTACGCCCTTTCCGCCGACATGACCGACGCCGTAACCTTGCAGGCAAACGGAGAAAACGTGGAGCGTATTCTTCCCACCATAGATTTAGGCATTGCGTACTTTAACCTCAACCACGTTTACCGCATTTATAACAAGTACACGATTACGTTAACCGATTTACAAGCCGGCACCAAATACTATTATCAAGTGGGAAGCGACCGATACGGTTGGTCGGACGTGTTCTGTTTCCAAACCGCCTCGGACGGTGCTTTCTCCTTTATGGCGATAACCGATATTCAAGGTTCTATCGAATTAAACTACACCGATTCTCTCACGCAACTCACCCAAGCGGTAGAATATATCGGCAAAGACGATATTTCTTTCATCCTCAGCGGCGGCGATAACGTCGATAACGGCAAAAACATTATGCAATACACTTGGATGCTGAACGACCAACAAAGCATCTGGGCGAACAATACATTCCTGTCGGTTGCGGGCAATCATGAAAAGAAAGAGAACGCGCTCGGCAGTATCTTTTCTTTGCCCGATTCCGCCGTCGTCAACGATACGGGGTATTATTACAGCTTCGATTACAACATGGCGCATTTCATCGTTTTGGACACGAACGATCTCGATACGGACGGCACACTTAGTTTTGACCAAATTTCTTGGTTGGAAGAAGACTTATACGCCACTTCCCTCAATGAAAAAATCAAGTGGCAAATCGTCGTTCTGCACAAAGGTCCCTATACCGCCGGCAGTCACGCATTCGATGCCGACGTGATCGCTCTGCGTGCGCAACTGACCGAATACTTTGCCCTATACGAAGTTGATCTCGTTTTGGAAGGACACGACCACACCTACTCCGTCAGCCAATTCCTTAACGGCGAAGGCAAAGCCACCAAAAACGTCGAGGGCGGGAAGTATTATAACCCCGACGGCGTCCTGTATATCAATTTGGGCACTATGGGCGACAAATTTTACGATTATATTTATAACGAAGACGTCATTCTGACCGAACGGAACGTCAAAAATTACGATAGCCGTCTTGCCCCCTACTTCAAGGACGGCAAATTAGAGCTTACCGAAAGCCCCGTATTCACCAAAATCACCGTCACCGAAGACGACCTCATCATTCGCTCCTACACCATAATAAACGGCGAAATCGTCCCCGTAGACGATATCACCATAACGCAGAAGAATAACCTCTTGATGACCGTCCTCCTCTCCGTAGGCGGCGGCGTCCTCTTGATCGGACTCACCATCGGCGGCATCATCCTCATTCGCCTGCATAATAAAAAGAAACGCGCCAAAGAACCGAAACCGTTGTAAAAGTAGCTTGCGGGGAGGAAACCTTTTTGAGAATTAGGCTCGCGGGGAGGAAACCTTTTTGAGAAAAAGGTTCTCCTCCCCGCACCCCTCTTTCCCAAAACTTTTACCGCTATATAAAATAAGGTTCTATCCCCTTCGGTAGGACGTTCCTTTGAAATACAATGGGAAATAATAAAACTAAGCTAAGATTTTATCCCCTTCGGTAGGACGTTCTTTTGAAAAACAATGGGAAATAATAAAACTAAGCTAAGATTTTATCCCCTTCGGTATAACTTTATTCTAAGACGGAGGAACAACATACATTACATTGGTTGAAGATATACGAAAAGAACCATACGCCCGCAAACGTATGGTTCTTTTTTTTTCTCGTATAGTTTTATCGTTAGATCATTTCTTCGATGCGTTTGACGATTTCCGCTTTGCCCGTTTTGGAAACAGAGGAGCAGAGGTAGATATTGTCCACGCCGATACCGATGCCGGTGGCGAGCTTGTTTTTGGCTTCCCGAAGCTCGTTTTTGGTGAGCTTGTCACATTTGGTGCCGATGACGGTGAACGGAATGGCGTAGAAATAGAGGTAGTGGAGCATTTGCTTATCGTCTTCGCTCGGCTCTCTGCGGGCGTCGAGTAGGACGAAAACGTGCTTCAAACCGCTCGATTGCTGCAAATATTGTTCAATCAACACCCCCCATTTTTGCTTTTCGGCGTCACTGACTCTGGCGAAGCCGTAGCCGGGTAAGTCGACGAGAACAAAAGCGTTATCGTCTATGCCGAAATAGTTGATAAGACGGGTTTTTCCGGGTTCTTTTCCCACTTTGGCAAGCTTTCCGTTGCCTGTTAAAAAGTTGATAAAAGAAGATTTGCCGACGTTGGATTTTCCCACGACGGCAATTTCTTTATCATAATGAGAGGTGAGCTGCGACACGTCCCCCACGCTTTTCAAAAATACGGCTTTTCGGAACATACTCTTTCGTTATGCGGTCAAAGTGGATTTTTTGAGGATGGTCGGTTGTCCGTTGTTGACGATACAATCCGCCGTCACGATAACCTTTTCTATGTCTTTTTCGGACGGAATATCGTACATAATATCGAGCATGGCTTTTTCTACGATACTGCGAAGTCCTCTGGCTCCCGTCTTTAAGCGGATGGCTTTTCGAGCGATTTCTCGCAAAGCTTCTTCCGTAAACTCCAATTGTACGTCGTTTAAGGCAAGCATCTTGGTATATTGCTTAACAATGGAGTTTTTCGGCTCCGTCATAATACGGACGAGGTCGTCTTCCGTCAACCGGTCGAGTGCGGCAATCACCGGCATTCTTCCCACAAACTCGGGAATCAAACCGTACTTAATCAGGTCATCCGGTTGCAACTCAATCATGCTCTGTTCGTAGTCCCCCTCTTTGTCACGCAGGGAACCGCCGAATCCGAGCGAGGACGTATCTTTGCGTTTATCGACGATTTTTTCCAAACCGACAAAAGCGCCGCCGCAAATAAACAGAATATCGGTCGTATCGATGGGAATACACTCTTCTTGCGGATGTTTCCTTCCGCCGTGCGGAGGAACGTTGGCGACGGTCGATTCAATAATCTTTAACAAAGCCTGTTGGACGCCTTCGCCGCTGACGTCACGCGTAATGCTGACGTTTTCGGATTTACGGCAGATTTTATCGATTTCATCGATATAAACGATGCCTTTTTCCGCTTTCTTCACGTCCCCGTCCGCCGCTTGAATCAGTTTTAAGAGGATATTTTCCACGTCCTCTCCGACATAGCCCGCCTCGGTCAAAGTCGTGGCGTCGGCTACCGCAAAAGGTACCTTCAAAATATCGGCGAGCGTCTTGGCTAAGAGGGTTTTTCCGCTACCGGTCGGCCCCAACATAAGAACGTTACTCTTTTCCAGTTTTACGTCGTCTTTCGACGAGTGACGGATACGCTTATAATGATTATAGACGGCTACGCTCAAAATCTTTTTAGCGGCGTCCTGTCCGACAATATAATCGTCTAATCGACTTTTTATTTCTTGCGGCGTGGGCAATTCTTCCGCGCTTTCGGTCGGTTGTTCCTCTTGCTCTGCTTCATGTTGGGCAAGAATATCCTCTACCACTTCGTTGGCACGAGAGATACAAAGGTTACAAATCGCTACTCCTTTGGCTCCCGTCACCAATACAACGGCATCCTTTGACGACCGACCGCAAAAAACACATTTTTCGCTATCGACTTCTATCGTGTTCTTCATCTTATAACACTTCCTCTCTCGTCACGAAAACTTTATCGATGATTCCGTATTCTTTCGCTTCGATAGCGTCCAAATAGTAATCTCTCTCTACGTCCTTTTCTATCTTTTCAAGGGGTTGTCCGCAGTTTTCCGACAAGATACGGTTCATTTTTTGTTTCGTTTTCAAGATTCTTTCGGCGACGATGGCGATTTCGGTCGCTTGACCGGAAACCCCGCCCGAAGGTTGGTGAATCATGATTTCGCTGTTGCACAGAGCAAAACGCTTACCCTTCGTACCCGAAGAAAGGAGGAATGCCCCCATGCTCGCCGCCATACCGATACAAATGGTATTGACGTCGCACTTAATATAACGCATGGTATCGTAAATCGCCATGCCGTCCGTTACCGAACCGCCGGGACTGTTGATATACAAAAAGATATCTTTCTCGGGATCTTTCGTTTCCAAATAGAGCAGTTGTGCGATGATGCTGTTCGCCATCGAGGTATCTACTTCACCGCTCAAAAAGATGATTCTGTCTTCCAGCAAACGGGAATACAAATCAAAACTTCTTTCACCGCGAGAGTCTTTTTCGATTACATACGGTATATTATACATATTTTCCCCTCCTTCTTACTTAGGTACACGTATTATTCTGCGTCCTTCTTGGCCGCTTTCTTGGTTTTCTTTGCCGGCTTTTCTTCGGCAGGAACTTCTTCGCCGGATTGTTCTTTCTGAGCGGTTTCTTCTGCCGGTTCTTCCGTCTTCTTCGCCTTCTTTGCCTTCTTGGGTGCGGCTTCGGGTGCTTTTTCCGCCGTTCCTTCGACGATTTCGTTGTTCTCTTTCAAAAACGCAAAGAACTTGTCGACGAGCAGTTGGTTCGCCATATAGTTGACGTATTCGGAAGAAATACCTTCTTTCGGCAGGTCGGCGAGCTTCGCTTGCAATTCTTCGGGTTGAATGGTCAATTCTTCCTTCTTGGTGATGGCTTCGATGACCAATCTTGCCTTGATGTTATGGAGACAAGACTCTCTTTCTTCGGTACGAAGCTGTTCTGTCGTCATGCCGGTATACTTCAAATAGTCTTCAAACTTCAAGCCTCTTTGGGTAATGTTGTTTTGCAATTCCTGTATGCGATAGTCGATTTCGTCTTCTACCATGCAATCGGGAATATCCATCTCGGTATTATTTATAACCGCATCAATGATGTCATTTTCAAGTTTATATTCCGAATCTTGTTTTTTTCTGTCGGAAATCTTCTTGGCAATCTTTTCTTTCCATTCGGCTACGGTATTCAATTCGTCGTCGATGTCTTTCACGAATTCGTCATCCAACGTCGGTAATTCTTTCACCTGCACTTCGTGACAGGTGATGGCAAAAACCGCTTCTTTTCCGGCAAGCTGTTCGGCATATTGTTCGGGGAAGGTAACGGTGATGTCTTTGCTTTCGCCCGCTTTGATACCTACGAGCTGTTCTTCAAATCCGGGAATGAACGAACCGCTGCCCAAAGCGAGAGAATGGTTTTCGGCGGTGCCGCCTTCAAACTTAACCCCGTCTACCGAGCCGCTGTAATCGATAACTACGGTATCCCCGTTTTCGGCGGCACCGTCTTTGGTAATCAATCTGGCTCTCTTTTCCACTTCTTTATCCATATCGGCTTTGATTTCTTCTTCGGTAGCTTCAACGGGTGCTTTCGTAAAGGTCAAGCCTTTGTACTGCCCTACTTCGATTTCCGGTTGTACGGTCACTTTAATCAATACTTCCAAACCGTCTTTGTCGACTTTTTTAATGTCGACTTCGGGCTTGCTGACGACTTCCAACTTCTCTTTTTCCAAGATTTCGCCGTAGTTCTTGTTCAAGCAGTCGTCCATCGCTTCTTCATAGAAAAATTCGATGCCGTACCGTTTTACCAAGATATTCATCGGCACTTTTCCCTTGCGGAAACCTTCCAAGCTGTACTTAAACTTGTTCTTGTTGTAGGCTTCTTTGACTTCTTTATCCCATTCTTCCGCATTGAGGGTGAAAGTGATTTCGACGTCGTTTTTGCCCGTTCTATTCAATGAGTATTCCATAAAAAACAAACCTCCGTATATAATTGGCTCATGATAAAAATCTAAGATATTCTACCAAAAAATAAACCTTTTGTAAATTGTTTTATCGTGTTATTTGAAAATTGTGCAAAGAATTCGTCCCTCAAAAATATAATTCGTCTTCGCGTTCCGCTCTTCCTGATTATTTTTCAAAAAAATATTTGACTTTTTGCGGCGAAAACCATATCATGTTACGGTATGGAAAAGAAAAAAATCATTTTAATACGGTACGCCTTGTTGATCGTGGCGGCTTGCATTTGGGGACTTGCCTTTACCGCACAAAGCGAAGGGATGGCTTACGTCAAACCCTTTACTTTTAACGCCATCCGCGCCCTGATCGGTGCCCTCTTTTTGATTCCCGTTTCCCTCGTTTCGGACGGGATTCAAAAGAAAAAAGGTGCTTATAAAAAATTAGACGCAAACGGCAAAAAGAATCTTCTGCTCGGCGGACTTTTTTGCGGTTTGGCTATTTCCGTCGCCGCCAATCTGCAACAGTTCGGCATCTCTTTTTCTACGGTCGCCAAATCGGGTTTCATCACCACGATGTACATCGTTCTCGTTCCCGTCTTCGGACTCTTTCTCGGAAAAAAATGTCACTGGATCGTATGGGTTTCCGTCGCTTTGGCGGTATGCGGACTTTTCTTTATCTGCATGAACGAAGAATTCACCGTTGCGACGGGCGATCTTCTTTTAATCGCCTGCGCCATCACTTTTTCCGTGCATATCCTCGTCATCGACCGATACGCCGATAAAGCGGACGGCATCAAAATGAGCTGTATTCAATTCTTCATCATGGCTTTCTTTTCTACCGTCTTGGCTCTTATTTTCGAGCGGGACGCTTTCTCGTGGGAAGCCGTTCGCGCCTGCCTCGTGCCGTTACTTTACACCGGTATCGGTTCGTGCGGTATCGCCTTTACTTTGCAAATCATCGGACAAAAGGACACCAATCCGACCGTATCTTCCCTTTTGATGAGTACGGAGTCCTGTTTTTCCATACTCGGCGGTTTTATCTTTCTGCAACAACTGCCCACCGCTCGTGAAGGTATCGGTTGCGCCATTATGTTCGTCGCCGTTATTTTAACGCAATTACAGGACGTTTTTGTCAAAAAAAAGAAGAAAAAATCATGATACCCTTCGAAATCATCGCCACCGTACGAAACGATTTTTCGAGCAAATTCGGTATTCCGCGCCAAAGCGGTTTGGTTCCCGCCGTTTCCGAAATCATCTTCGAATAGCCGTACCGAAACCCCGCCGCTCTCAAAGGCATCGAGGGGTTTTCCCATTTGTGGCTTTTGTGGTACTTTTCGGAAGACGTACCTTGCGATAAAACCTTTACGCCTACCGTCCGTCCTCCCCGTTTGGGCGGAAACGTCAGAATGGGCGTTTTTGCCACCCGCTCCCCCAACCGCCCCAACCGCATCGGACTGTCCTGCGTCAAATTAGACGGCGTAACCGTTTCCGATACGCTCGGAACCGTTCTTCGGGTGTCGGGCGCCGACTTACTGAACGGCACACCCATTCTCGATATAAAACCCTACATACCTTACGCCGACTGTCGTCCCGATGCCGTAGGCGGCTTTTCGGACGACGTTTTTGCCTATCGGCTCGAAGTGGTTTTGCCCGAAGAATTCCAAACGGTTCTACCGCCCGAAAAAAAAGACGCTCTTTTAGAAATCCTTGCCGAAGATCCCCGACCTGCCTATCAAAAAGACAACCGTATTTACGCTTTCGAATGGGCAAATCACAAAATAAAATTTTCGGTGGAAAATAACGTTTTAACCGTAAAAGCACTATACCCGCTTGGAGAAGAAGAATGATTATTTTGCAAGATAAAACCATAAAAATTGAGCATTTTGACGTCCTTCCGTCTACGAACGACTACGCTTTATCCCTGCAAACCGACCGAAAAACCGTCATCCTCGCCGATACGCAAACCAACGGAAAAGGTCGCATCGGTCGTACTTTTTTTTCACCCGACAAGAGCGGATTGTATCTCAGTTTTCTCTTTTTTCCCCGTCTTTCTTGGGAAAAATGTCAATATTACACCCCCGCCGCCGCCGTCTGCGCCGCCCGCACCATCGAAAAAATCTCGGGTAAAAAAACCGTAATCAAATGGGTAAACGATATTCTCGTCGATCAAAAAAAGGTTTGCGGTATTCTGACCGAAGCCAAAACCGATAGCGGTCTTTTGTCCAAAGTCGTCGTCGGCGTCGGTATCAATCTATTTCCGCCAAAAAACGGTTTTCCACCGGAAATCGCACAAAAAGCGGATAGCCTTTTTGAAAAAGAAATTCCCGAAATTCGGGAAAAAATCGCATCTTCCTTTATCGACGAATTTTGTACGTTTTTACAAGAACCGGAAAGCTGTCTTCCCGACTATCAAAGCCGTCTCGGCTTCATCGGAAAAACGGCTTTTATCCACGAAAAAGCGGCGACGATTCTCGGTGTGGACGATCGTTGCCGCTTGTTGGTTCGCTACGAAAACGGCATGGAAGAAGCCGTCGACAGCGGAGAAGTCAGCATAAAAGAACTTTATTGATAAACCGATAACGTACTGCCACGGTATAGTATAAAAGGTTTCAGTCAAAACTTGGTTTTTGCATATAAATAAAAAAGCACGAAAATAAATTTCGTGCTTTTTTGTTGTGCTTGGTTGGCGACCGACGATTAACGCTTGGAGAATTGCGGTGCTTTTCTTGCCTTGTGGAGACCGTACTTCTTTCTTTCCTTCATTCTGGGATCTCTGGTTAAGAAACCTGCCTTTTTCAAATCGGCACGAAACTCGGGATTGGCTTCGCACAAAGCTCTGGCGATACCGTGACGAACGGCACCTGCCTGACCTGCCAAACCGCCGCCTTGGACGTTGACGATGACTTCGAACTTATCGGCGGCACCGACAAGAGCGAGTGCCTGTCCGGCAACGAAGCGTTGTGCATCGAGCGGGAAATATTCTTCCATGCTCTTCTTGTTAACGGAAAAACCGGATCCACCGGGAATAAGACGAACGCGGGCGATAGCCTTTTTACGTCTTCCGACTCCCCAAAATTGTTCTTTCTTTACGATTTTCTTTGCCATAATTTCACCTCAATCAGTCAATAGTAATCGGCTTCGGTTGTTGAGCTTGTTGTTTATGTTCCGCACCTTTGTAAACGAAGAGCTTTTTAATCATTTCTCTTCCCAAAGAATTTTTCGGGAGCATACCTTTAACAGCCTTTTGCAACGCAAAATCACTCTTTTCTTCCATCAACTTTTCGTATTTGATTTCTTTCAAACCGCCGATAAAACCGGTATGATAACGATACAGTTTTTGTTGGGATTTCTTTCCGGTAAGGATAATCTTATCGGTGTTAATAACGATCACATAGTCGCCGGTATCTACGTTCGGCGTATAAATCGGCTTATTTTTTCCTCTTAAAACGGAAGCAACCTTGGAGGCAACTCTACCGAGAGGAAGTCCGGCAGCGTCAAGAACATACCATTCTCTGGTAATCTCCGTCGGTTTTGCCATGTAAGATTTCATGTCTTATAACTCCTTTACTACTTATTATTTTGTTTTCGCATCCGTAATCCGTATAAGATAAGGGGCTAATTCATCGTATGCCGATTTCAATGCGTAGTATATAGTAATACATTAGGCGGTTTTTGTCAAATGTTTTTCGGGTTTTTCCGATTTTTTTGCAAAAAATTTATCTATTTTTTCCCCGAATCGGCACAAACGGAACGTCCCGTTCGTTTATGCCGTCCTTACCCAAAAACAACTTTCCTCTGCAAATTCAAAGTCTGTTCTTTTATTCTTCCGACGTTCTTCAAAACGGGGAATACACCGACCATAGGAGAATAATGCCATCCTCACACAATGGCTCAAGCGTCACGCTTGCTAAAAATACACATGGGGAGGCATTCTACTCTTCAAGGAATAGCACACCTTTCATAGGAGAATAACGCTATCCCCACACTGTCCGCCAAGCCTTTGGCTTGTACACCTTTCATAGGAGAGTAATGCTATCCTCACACTGTCCGCCAAGCCTTTGGCTTGAAAAACAAGAGGATATTACCGTCTTATCAAGGTATAGTACACCTTTTATAGGAGAGTACTGTTTTCCTCACACTGTCCGCCAAG
>DCGI01000095.1:60844-60997 GCA_002315475.1 Christensenella sp. UBA1782
CTTTGGCTTGTACACCTTTCATAGGGGAATAGTGCTATCCCCACACTGTCCGCCAAGCCTTTGGCTTGAAAAATAACGAGGATATTACCGTCTTATCAAGGTATAGCACACCTTTTATAGGAGAGTAGTGTTTTCCTCACACTGTCCGCCAAG
>DCGI01000095.1:61030-66550 GCA_002315475.1 Christensenella sp. UBA1782
CTTTGGCTTGTACACCTTTCATAGGAGAATAATGCTATCCCCACACTGTCCGCCAAGCCTTTGGCTTGAAAAACAAGAGGATATTACCGTCTTATCAAGGTATAGCACACCTTTCATAGGAGAATAATGCTATCCCCACACAATGGCTCAAGCGTCACGCTTGTTAGTTGTGGATGTCGGTATTTTTCAAGATGACGTCGTGGCTACCGCCTTCGACGATACTGGTTGCGGAGACCAGGGTTAGGCGTGCTTTTTGGTGCAATTCTTCGATGGTGACGACGCCGCAGTTACACATAGTGGATTTCACTTTATACAAGCTTTTGGCGACGTTGTCTTTCAGTCTGCCGGCGTAAGGAACGTACGAATCGACGCCTTCTTCAAAGCTGAGCCCGGTTTTTCCGCCGAGATCGTATCTTTGCCAATTTCTGGCACGATTGCTGCCTTCGCCCCAGTATTCTTTCACATAAGTTCCGTTCACGTTGACCTTATTGGTCGGGCTTTCGTCGAAGCGAGCGAAGTATCTGCCGAGCATTAAGAAATCGGCGCCCATCGCAAGAGCGAGCGTCATGTGATAGTCGTGCACGATACCGCCGTCCGAACATACGGGGATATAAATACCCGTCTGTTCGAAGTATTCGTCTCTTGCTTTGACGACTTCGATTAAAGCGGTGGCCTGTCCCCTGCCGATGCCTTTTTGTTCTCTCGTAATGCAAATGGAGCCGCCACCGATACCCACTTTTACGAAGTCCGCTCCCGCTTTCGCCAAGAACAAGAACCCGTCTCTGTCCACAACGTTTCCGGCACCGACTTTGACTTTATCGCCGTATTTCTCCCGAATGAAATCCAAAGTTTTCTTTTGCCAAACGGTATAGCCTTCGCTACTGTCGATACAAAGCACGTCGGCGCCCGCTTCCACAAGAGCGGGTACTCTCTGCGCATAGTCAAGGGTATTGATACCGGCACCGACCACAAGCCGCTTATCCCCGTCCAAAAGTTCTTCGGGATGGTCTTTGTGTTCTTCGTAGTCCTTGCGGAAAACCAAATAAACCAGCCGCCCGTCCTTATCGACAATGGGAAGTTGATTGAGTTTATGCTCCCAAATAATATCGTTACAATCGGAAAGGCTCGCCGTATCGGGTGCGGTAATTAAATCTTTGTACGGCGTCATAAAGTCCCGAACCTTTTCCGCGCCCGTCATACGCGTAACGCGATAATCCCGACTGGTCACCAAACCGACCAACTTTCCCGTACCCGTACCGTCTTCGGTAACTGCCACCGTCGAGTGTCCCGTCTTGTTAATCAAGTTCAAAACGTCGTTCAACGTGCTGTCGGGGGTAATGTTGCTGTCGCTGACGACAAACCCCGCTTTGTGATTCTTTACACGTGCCACCATCGCCGCTTCGCTTGCAATGGATTGACTTCCGAAAATAAAAGAAATACCCCCCTCTTTGGCAAGAGCAATGGCAAGAGAATCGTTGGAAACCGCTTGCATAATTGCCGAAACAAGAGGAATATTCATGGTAATCGGGCAATCTTCCTGCCCCTTTCGATACTTCACCAAAGGCGTCTGCAACCGTACGTTCGCAGGGATGCAGTTTTCATCGGTATATCCCGGAATCAACAAATATTCGCTGAACGTGCGGGAAGGTTCTTCATAAATAAAAGCCATAGTTCTTCTCCTCTAAAAAAGTATTTTGTCTATTATAACATAACTTTTTTTGAATGCAATTAAAAACGAGCGGTTTTCCCGCCCGCTTTTAGAATTATTGTACTTCTCCGTACGGTCGGCACTAAGTCGGTATCCTTTGATTTGTTCCAAATAGCTTTTTATCACCCTTTCCGAAGTAAGTCCATATATTGGCAAATTGCTTACTACCCAAGACAAGAAAAACCTTCGATTAGTTAGAATTCAGTATCTTTAATGTATAATCCCCCGCTATCACATAGAATATTGTTTCATCGGCTTTCCAATTGTCACCTTTACATACAGAAGGAGAATAGCATGTGCCCGAGTCAACGACGTAATTATTTTTATCATATAATTTCCAACCGATCTTTACCGAAGTACTTTGACCTGCTCCGCGATAGTCGTAGTTTTTTCTGCCAGTAAAATATATCGTAACGGTATATGTATCATCGTAATTCTTTTTGGAAATGCTATAGGTTATGCTGGATATCTCATATATCTGCTCAATATTGTTCCTATAATCATATTCATAAAGAATGGACGGCATACTGGGTAATGCAATAGAAATCGGACTTTTGAAGTTTACTATGATTTCTATAATTTCACAATGAGGTGATGTTTTATAGGTATAACTTTCATTAGTATCGTTATAATAAACATATATCTTGGAATTTCCTCTCTCTTTTGCGGTAATTTTTAATTTTATTTTATTGCCTTCCCATTGTTTAGACCAAGAACATTCCACAATATCTGAATCTTCTATATGACAAGAAATGTACCCATACCGATACATTCTGCATTCCATGTCATACGTTGAAACCTCCTCGGTTAATATTAGTTTGTTCATAGCGACTTCAATAGGTTTATTTCCTTTAACTACGACAGAAATAGAAATCGATGCTTGTGCCGTACTTATGTCATCATCAACCACACCGGCGTACAGTGTAATACGAGTCCTTCCTTCCTTTTTTCCCGTAATCATAAGATTGTTACCGGATCGTTGGCAAGAAATCATATCCTCATCTAGCACATCAAAAAGCAAATCATGTGGATATGTGTTGGTAATTCGAACAGTTTCTTGCGAATAATCCACACATTCCAAAACAATATCTTGTTGGTTCACTTTCAATACGTTACCCTGTGATTTTATGTTATCACATGCACAAAGAGCGAGAGATAAAAAAACTATTACTATCAAAATGCAATATTTTATTTTTTTCATGATATTCTCCTTCTGTAAAAAAATTCATAATTTCCTTTATTGTAATTCTTACAATAGTAAGAAGTCAAGTATTTTTCTTACAATTGTGAGAATAATGAAGTATGAGAACTTTTTCCGAAATCTTCAAAGAACTGAGAAAGGAACATAATATCAATCAAGAGACTCTTGCCAAAGAGCTAAAAGTCAGCAAGGGTATCATCAGCTTATGGGAAAACGGACTAAGAGAGCCGACGCTTTCTAATCTTATTTCCATTGCACAGTTTTTTCATGTTTCCATTGATTATTTAGCCGGTTTGGAAAATGACTAAGCGGGTATACCGCATTACGATATACCCGCTAAAATGTAAAATGGCTTGTAATATAATCTTCCTTGCAGATATGACAAAGAAGATTTTTGTTTGTTTCGATTACAAAACTTACAGAGTTTCGATATAGTTGGCGGCGGCAACGGCAGCACAGGCTCCGTCTGCGACGGCGGTAGTCAGCTGGCGAACCTTTTTGGTGCGGCAGTCCCCCGCAACGAAAATGCCTTTCGTCTTGGTCAAACAACTTTCGTCCGCAACGATGTAACCGTCTTTGTCGAGGTCAACCCATTCGGCAAAATTTTGATTGTCGGGGACTTGCCCGATAGCGATGAAACAGGCTTCGACGTCCAACGTGAAGGTTTCGTCGGTTTCCCGCCCCTTAAACCGCAGACCGGACAACTTGTCTTCCCCCAAAAATTCCGTCAAAGAACAGTTCGGAATCCATTGGATATTCTCACGACTTTTCAGAGCGTCCACCAAAGCCTTATCTCCGAAAAATTTAGCGAACCACGTGCAAACGGTAACTTTGCGGCAATAGTTAGCCAAAAGCAAAGCGTATTGCAGAGCGGTATTTCCGTCCCCTATCAGGGCGACGTCCTTTTCCTTATAAAAAGCTCCGTCGCAAACGGCACAATACGAAATACCTTTTCCGACGAGTTCGTCCTCACGCGGCAAACGAATTTTTTTGTGGTGTACACCACCCGCCAAAATAACCGCTTTGCAGGGGTACTCTCCGTACTCCGAAACAACGGTAAAATCCCCTTCGCCGTTCTTGACGATTTTTTCCACACGACCGAACTCCAATTCGGCACCATGTGCGGTAATCTGTTCATACATCTTATCGGAAAGTTCGGTTCCGCTCAAAACCCGTTGGGTAGGAAAATTCTCTACGCGCGGAGAAGACGCAATCTGTCCGCCGATGGTTTCCTGCTCGAAAACCGTTACGCTCTTTCCATTTCTGACCGCATACAACGCCGCCGTCATACCGGCGACGCCCGCTCCTATTACGATTATATCCGACATTTTTATTTTACCGAATCAATATATCTTTTTATGTTGCTGACGTTTTGTATACGCGTAATGGCGTTATCCGCCAAAATCACGAGGGTGGGTGCTTGCACGACGCCGTAAGCGGAAGCCGTCTGCGGTTCGTCTTCGGCGTAAACCTTACGGTACGAAATACCCGCTTTATCCAAAAGCGCACAAGCCATCTTGCAGTTCGGGCAGGTCTTCGTGGCGACCAAAATGATTTCGTTGGCACTGTTTTCGCAAACACAGGTTTCTTCTTCTTGCACCGGTGCGGGGGTTTCCGCCGTTTTCGTCAAGCGACTGGCGGCAATATTATATTCCACGCGATCGGCGTATTCCTGCCGTTTGCCGTCGTTCCAATTCTGTACGGGACGATAGTATCCGGTAATACGGCTGTATACTTCGGTGGTTTCTCCGCATTCGGGACAGGTGTACACTTCACCGGCAAGATACCCATGGTTTTTGCATACCGAATAGGTCGGAGAAAGGGTATAATAAGGAAGTTTATAGTTTTGCGCAATCTTCCGAACGAGATCGGCGGCACTCTTCCACGACGGCATCTTTTCCCCGAGAAAAGCGTGGAATACCGTACCCGAAGTGTAGAGGGTTTGTAATTCGTCCTGAATGTCCAACGCCTCGAAAATGTCTTCGGTATAGCCTACGGGAAGGTGAGAAGAATTGGTGTAATACGGTACGCCGTCCCCTTTGGCGGCGGTAATGATATCGGGATAACGCTCTCTGTCGTGCTTAGCAAGACGATAAGTCGTCGATTCGGCGGGAGTGGCTTCCAAATTGTACAAATCACCGTATTTTTCTTGATAATCGGACAATCTTTCCCGCATAAAGTTCAAAACCTTCTTGGTAAACTCCTGCGTTTCCGTCGAAGTCATATCCTTTCCGATCCACTTGGCGTTCAAACCCGCTTCGTTCATACCGATAAGACCGATGGTGGAGAAGTGATTGGCAAAGGTACCCAAGTATCTCTTCGTATAGGGATACAAACCGTTATTTAACAATTCGGTAATAACCGTTCTCTTGATATGCAGACTTCGTGCGGCTACGTCCATAAGGTGCGCCAATCTTTCGAAGAATTCCCCTTCGTCTTTGGACAAATAGGCAATACGGGGCATATTGATGGTAACCACGCCTACCGAACCGGTGCTTTCGCCGCTCCCGAAAAATCCGCCCGACTTCTTACGAAGTTCACGCAAATCCAAACGTAAACGGCAACACATGGAACGTACATCGGAAGGCTCCATATCAGAGTTGATGTAGTT
>DCGI01000034.1:0-264 GCA_002315475.1 Christensenella sp. UBA1782
GGGGCAGAGTACCTTCATGGTGGAAATGTTGGAAGTGGCAAATATCATGAACAACGCCACGCCGAACAGTCTTTTGATTTTAGACGAAATCGGCAGAGGCACGTCCACGCTCGACGGACTCAGTATCGCTTGGGCAATCGTGGAAAACGTGGCTTTGAAATTAAAAGCGAAGACGTTGTTCGCTACCCATTACCACGAACTCAGCGAATTGGAAAAATTATTCGGCGGCGTCAAGAATTATCGCGTGTTGGTGCAGGAGAACGA
>DCGI01000034.1:318-6981 GCA_002315475.1 Christensenella sp. UBA1782
GCTAGCGAGAGGGGGAGCCAACCGCAGTTTCGGTATCGAAGTTGCGGCACTTGCCGGCGTGCCGAAGCCGATTGTGGCTCGGGCAAAGGATATTTTGTCGGTACTTTCCGAACAGCATGCCGTCAGCGGAGGATTGGAAGAGAAGATGAGCAAAGTTACTACCGAAACGGCGGTGCCTTGCGATCAGCTTTCTTTGTTCCCCGAAGACGAAACCTTCACCGAAATCAAAAGAATTTTACAAGAGACCGACCTCAACCGTTGCACGCCGATACAGGCGTTGACGATACTGTCCGATTTGAAACGGTTGTTGCAATAAGGACAAAGGAGAAGAAATCATGGGAGTGATTCATCAATTAGAACGTTCCGTTTATAACCGCATCTCCGCCGGCGAAGTGGTGGAGAATCCCGCTTCCGTCGTTAAAGAATTGGTGGAAAACGCCATTGACGCCAGTGCGACCGAAGTGACCGTATCCATCGAGAACGGCGGCATAAAATCCATATCCGTCGTGGATAACGGTTGCGGCATGGAAGAAGAGGACTTACAAAACTGTATTCTGCCGCACGCCACGAGTAAAATATACGACGCCGAAGACTTGCTTACCATATCGACGTTGGGGTTTCGAGGGGAGGCTCTTGCCAGTATTTGTGCGGTTTCCAAGACGGAAATCAAGTCGCACTACGCACAAGACACCGGTGCCCATTTTGTTGCGGTGGAAGGGGGAGAAATCGTCGACGAAGGGGATAGCACGCTGCAAAAAGGCACGACGATCACCGTATCTTCTTTGTTTTACAACACGCCGGCACGCTATAAATTTTTGAAAACCCCGAAAGGCGAAGAAAGTTCGGTCACCAAGCTGATGAAAGATTTGATTATTTCCAATCCCGAAATCGTCATTCGTTACGTCGTGGACGGAACGGTACAGTTTGCTTCGGACGGGAACGGTATCGAAAGTGCCGTATGTACGGTATTCGGGGCGGCTATTCACGACTGTATGATTCCTTTCTACCAAAAGGAAAAGGGGTATACTTTGAGGGGCTTTACCGCAAGACCGGCTACCGACGCCATCAAAGGAAACCGTTCCAATCAAATTCTGGTCGTGAACGGCAGAACGGTGGAAGACGCCGCAATACAGGCGGTCATAGCCAATGCGTACGGAGATGCCTTAATGAAAAGGACGTTTCCTTCCTTCGTTTTGGATATCGTCATGCCCTTTGACGAAGTGGACGTCAACGTTCATCCGAATAAGAGAGAGGTTCGTTTTGCCGAGTCGAAGAAACTCTGCGGCTTGGTGTACTCGGTTATTAAAAGGGCGTTGGAAGAAGACGAGGAAAACCGCCGTCAAGAAATGACTGCGACCTTTTCGGAAAGAAAAGTCATACCGACCATACCCGTTTACGTACCGGAAATAAAACCCGATCCCGCCGTAGAAGAAGCGGAGCGGAAAAAAGCGGAAGAGGAAGCGATTGCTCGTCGCATACGGGAAAATCAAAAGGCGTTTCGTCAAAACAAGGATGCGAAATGCTACGATACGCCCCTCGATTTGAGTAAACTGCTCGGCGATTTACCGCCGATAACCGAAGAAAGCTATTATTGCCCGCCCGTTTTATTTTTTTCCGATAGCGAAGAAGAAGTCGAAAAGGAAATGCACGTCATCGGACAAGCGTTCAAAACCTATATTTTGGTGGAATGTGAGGATGTCGTCTATTGGATTGACCAACACGCCGCCCATGAAAGAATACTCTTTGATCAATTCGTCAAACAAACCAAAGAAAAAGTGGCGATGCAAGAATTGTTATTTCCTTGCGAAGTGCTTGTCAACGAGCAAAAGGCGGAATTTTTCGCCGAGAACGTCGATAGTTTCTCCGCTCTCGGTTTTGCGGTGGCGGTGGAGGACTCCGTCATAAAAATATCCGCCGTACTTTCCGTCCTCGGCGGTATGGACGTGGAAAAGTTTATTATTGACGTGGACTGTCGCCGAGAAATCAACGATTTCGGCGATCTTTCCGTTCTTCGTGATAAATTGGCGCAGACAGCCTGTAAAAACGCCATAAAAGGCGGTGACGCGCTAAGCGACGATCAAATCAAATACTTCTTAAAGGACTATTTGGAAAAAATGCCCTTGCAATGCCCGCATGGCAGACCTACGGTCATACGATTCGAGAAAAAAGAAATCGAAAAGATGTTCGGGAGGATCGTGTGATAACGGTAATAGGCGGGGCGACGGCAAGCGGAAAGAGCGATATTGCGGTGGGTGTGGCGGAAAAGCTGAACGGCGAAATCATCAGTGCCGATTCCATGCAGATTTACCGAAGAATGAATATCGGCACCGCCAAAGTTACCGAAGAGGAAAAACGGGGTATTCCGCATTACATGATCGATATTATCGAGCCTCAGGAACGGTTCAGCGCCGCTTTATTCGAAGAAGAGGCGAAAAAAATAATAAACGACATAGAAAGTCGAGGTAAGGTTGCGATTGTGGCGGGCGGAACGGGCTTATACATTCGTGCCTTACTGTACGGCTTTTCCAACGGAGAATACGACGAAACCCTTCGACTTTCCTTGTTAAAGGACGCAGAAAGGCTCGGGGAAGAAGGTATGTGGCAAAAACTGCGGGAAACGGATGCGGCTTCTGCCGAAAAAATACATCCGCATAACGTTAAACGGGTGATTCGTGCGTTGGAATACAAGATTTTAACGGGAAAATCCATAAGTGAGCAGATAGAGCGACAATCGACTGCCATTCCGCATAGACTGTATGCCGTCGACAGAGATCGGGACGTGTTGTATGAAAGAATCAACAGAAGGGTGGACGGTATGCTGGATAAAGGACTTGTGTCCGAAATAGAAGGTTTGCTTGCGAGCGGCGTGGATTTTTCCTGCCAAAGCATGCAGGCGATCGGCTATAAAGAATTCAAAGAATACTTTGAGGGGACGAAATCTCTTGCGGAAACGGCGGAAACCGTAAAAAAGAATAGTAGGAATTATGCCAAAAGACAACTTACATGGTTTCGGAGCGAGCCAAGTTGCGTATGGCTTAAAAATATGGAAAAAGAAGAGATAATTGATAAAATTTGCACAGACTATTACAAAAATATAAGTAATTTATAATAATTTACGAGGTAAAATGGAATACTTTCAAGCGGAAAAGATTGTGGAAGAATGTGAAGAAGCGGCTCAAAAGGAGTTTAAGAAGATTCAAGCCGTCGCATTGAAGAATCAAGCCAAGGTTTTACGGGCTTTTCGGGAAAATCGAATTGCGGCGATGCATTTTCAAGGTTCGACCGGCTACGGGTACGACGATATCGGGCGGGATACGCTGAATAAACTGTTTGCGAACGTGTTTGGGAGCGAAGCGGCTATCGTTTCGCCGCTGATTGCGAACGGTACGCATGCGATTTCGTTGGTTCTGTACGGATTATTGAAAAGAGGAGACGGTATGCTGAGCATCTCGGGAAAGGCATACGATACGTTGGACGAGGTAATATGCGGAAAAGATAACGGTTCTTTGGTGGATATCGGCGTCAACTACAAGCAGATTGAACTGACCGATGACGGTGATTTTCGTTGGGAAGAAATACGTACCGCTTTACTGCGGGAGAAGCCGAAGGTCGTTTATGTACAACGTTCGAAAGGGTATTTGTGGCGAGATGCGTTCTCCGTCGAAAGAATCGGCGAGGCTGCGAAGTTTGTAAAAGAGATTTACCCCGACGTGCTTGTCGTGGTGGATAATTGTTACGGAGAATTCGTGCAGGAACGAGAGCCTACCGAGGTCGGTGCCGACGTATGTGTGGGTTCTTTGATAAAGAATCCGGGCGGCGGTATTGCCCCTACAGGCGGCTATATATGCGGCACGCAGGCGTGTATCGACAGTATTGCCAAAAGGCTTACGGCACCTTCGCTCGGGTTGGAGGTCGGTTCCTATTTGCCCGGCTATTTGCCGTTCTACGAAGGTTTGTTCTTGGCACCGTCTACGGTAAAGAACGCCTTGCTCGGTAGCGTTTTGGCGGGCTATGTGTTCGAGAAAATCGGCTTTGAAACCATGCCTAAGACGGGTTCGATGCCGTACGATATTATTAAGAGTATCCGCTTCCGTACGCCCGAACAGCTTATTTCTTTCTGCCAAAAGATTCAGCGTGTTTCGCCCGTCGACAGTTACGTTGTTCCCGAAGCTTGGGATATGCCGGGGTATCCGCATCCCGTCATCATGGCGGCGGGTACGTTTGTGCAGGGTGCGTCTTTGGAGTTATCTGCCGACGGTACGGTGCGAGAACCCTATGTCGCATATCTGCAAGGCGGACTGACTTACGAACATTGCAAGTTGGCACTGACGGAAATTCTCTGCGATTTGGCTTGATCGTTTGTTTCCGGTTGTTCTCGAAGCCTTGCGAATCTTTCGCAAGGCTTTTTTATCGGCTTGAATCCCTTTCTTAAGGCTTTTATTCGGTAACGAAAGAAGATTGTAGGGTTTGTCGAATTATGTCGGACGTATAAAAAGCTTTTGCGGGTTCGGAAAACGAAAATGAAAGTTTTTAACGAAAAGAATCCAAAGCCTTATAATACGAAGTCGCAACCATACTATTACATTTTTTGCAATAACTATTATAAATTACATTAAAAAATGGAACACAATCCCCTTTTGGCTCTCTATATTGTATCAACTTTTCGCAAAACATTTATTTTGCGAAAAGATATAGAAATCCTCTTTACAATATTTTTCCGTTGTGCTATACTGAATTCATGGATAATTATATTGCGAATCGGGAACAAATCTATTCGGAAAAGCTGCAAAACGACGTTTTCCCCTATTTGCCGGACTTTTGTCAAGACTTTTTTATCGGTATCGCCATGAATACTTCCATCCTTACCCGCTATAATTACGGATTGGATTTACGGGTATTCTTCGATTATTTGGTTCAAAAAGGTTCTCGGTTTGCCGGAAAAATCAGTAATCTCCTTACCGTTGCCGAGTTTGACACGATTCAGGCACAGGATTTGGAGCGTTTTCTTGCTTATTTATCGAGTTATGTTTCCCCTGTCAGCAAAATGTTACAGCAAGACAGTCATGCGGCAAAAGCGCGTAAATTCAGTGCCGTTCGCGCGTTATTCAGATATATGTATTCACGAGAATTGCTTTCGCAGAACGTTTCTTTACGGGTTCCTATGCCGAAAAATCCGCAAAAACAGATTGTCATATTGGAAAAAAACGAGGTTTCCGACGTGCTTTCCACATTGTCCGACGATGAACCCTTCGTATCCGAACGTCAAAACACCTATAACGATCGCAATACCAAGATACGGGATATTGCCATTATCACCCTTTTGCTCGGTACGGGTATTCGGGTAAGCGAATGTGTGGGGTTGAACGTTCAAGACGTGGATTTCGTCAATAAATCCTTTTTGGTTACGCGTAAAGGCGGCAAAAAAGCCATTCTTTACCTGAACGACGATATTATTCCCCCGCTGTTGGAGTATTTGGCGTTTCGGGAAGAAGGTCTAAAACGCAGAAAAATAGAGCCTTCTCTCGTCGACGCTTTCTTTTTGTCTACCCAACAAAAACGCATTTCGGTTCGCGCGGTGGAGATTTTGGTAAAGAAATACACCCATCCCGCCGCTCCGTTGAAAAAAATAACGCCGCATAAACTCCGAAGTACCTACGGCACCGCTCTGTATCGTGCCACGAAAGATATTTACGTGGTTGCCGAAGTTCTCGGACATAACGATTTGAACACCACGAAAAAGCATTATGCGGCGATTAGCGAAGATATAAAGAAGGAAGCGAGCGGTTTGGTGCATTTTTCTACCGAAGATACGAATGGTTCCGATAGTACGCCCAATTCTTGATTTTTAACTATTTTTTGACATAATTATTCTTGATTTTACAATAAAATATAAATATTTTTATTGACTTTTTTGCATCGTGTCGTTATAATGCTCTTATACAACACGCAAATAGGAGTAAAAATGTCGGAAGAAGCAAGACAACAAGTGAACGATTCGGAAATAGCGAAACTCTTTCGTACGCGTATGGACATTTTTGTACTCAATGCGTTGAACGAGCGGAACGGAGCCGGCTACGGTTATGACGTTATCAACTATATCCAAGAACATACCCATGGGCATTATAAGATTAAATCGTTATCGACGATTTATAACATCTTAAAACGTTTGGAAGCACAAGGTTTTGTCGTTTCGCAAAAAGGCGGCAACGAAACCAACGGCGGTATTCGTGTGTATTATACGCTTACCGAAAACGGAAAAGCCTATTTGGAGCAGGATAAAAAGGAATGGATTTATATTCGTACCTTACTGGACGGACTTGTCAGCGATGACGATTTTGATTTGGACGTAGAAGAACCGCCCTATTCCGCCAGCGTGCTGAAACCCCTTACGAAACGAAACCGAGATAACGGCGAGGAGGCATCCGAACCTTTTTCGGAAAGCGAAGAAACCGAAGCCGAACCGACCGTTACCGTCTTTACGGTGGAAGAAACGGAGGATATTCCCCTTCCGGAACCCGTTTCAGAATCCTCTGCCGTCGATATTCCCCCGTTGGAAGCTCCTCGTTTAACGATGACCGTACCCGATACGGAAAATGCCGTCGTTTCGCCCGTCAATACGATTTCCGCACCCCTTCTCACTACTCCCGTCTCTGCGGTTGTTTC
>DCGI01000034.1:7015-7201 GCA_002315475.1 Christensenella sp. UBA1782
CGTGCCGTCGGTTTGGAACCCGCAACGGACTCCGTTTCCGTCTCCGTTTCGACGTCGGTAAATCCCGTCGGCGTGGAGAATAAACCCGTTCAACCGTCCGTTACCCCTTTGCGGGTACAGGCAGACACCGTTCCCGCAGAAGAAGTCGTAGCCGAATCTTCCGTCTCCGATGCAACTGCGCAACCC
>DCGI01000034.1:7230-15279 GCA_002315475.1 Christensenella sp. UBA1782
CGAAAAAGCCTTTCGTTCCCAAGTCCGAGGCGGAATATATGGAAGCTTTCCGAAAGTCTTTGGAATCGGAAGGAATCGGTTTATTTGCTTTCGACTCCACCCAAAAAGCCGACACGATTGCTTATTTTAAGGTTCGTCGAGTGGTTCGCGATACCTCTTTTGCCGCCATGCTGTACTTGACGGTTCTTCTGCTCGGTCTTTTTATTTGGAAAGATTTGTTTGCGTTCTCCTTGCTCTACGTTCATATTTTTGCCGGAATTGGCTTCTCGGGCGTTGTCGTTTGCTTCTTTATGTGGTTGCAAGCTCCTCAGAAACGCCGAAAATGCGTTATAAATTTGAAGTTATTGAATACGGTGATGATTCTTTGCTTTGTAGGAGTTTCTTTGCTTTCCGTGGCAATATTACTGTTCTTGCCGAACGGCTACGGATTGACGTCGGCACCCCTGTACGTCCCTTCCGTTTTGGCAACGATTTTCCCCTTCTGCGGTATCGTGTATTCGTTGCTTTATAAATCCGGCAATTATTCAAAATAAAATATATGTCAAAAAAAAGACGCAAGCCGTTCGCTTGCGTCTTTTTTTGCGTTAAAATCTAATCGTTAGACTTGTCTAAAAGGGTGATTTCGTGTTTTGCGAGTTCATCGCAACGATTGTTGTAGGCGTTGTCGGCGTGTCCTTTCACTTTTACAAAGGAAACGACGTGTTTTTGGGTTTCCAAGAGCAAAGCTTTCCATAAATCCACGTTTTTAACCGGTTCTTTGCCTGCGGTTTTCCAATTCTTTTCTATCCATCCGTTTATCCATCCTTTTAGAAAAGGATCTAAGGAATAAGCGCTGTCGCTGTATATCGTTACTTCGCAAGGCTCTTTTAATTGCATCAAAGCATTGATAATGGCAAAAAGTTCCATACGGTTATTTGTCGTTTCGGGATAGCCGCCCGATATGACTTTTTCTTTCCCGTTGTAAATCAAGATGGCTGCCCACCCCCCTTTTCCCGGATTGTTACTGCAAGCTCCGTCGGTGTATATGTCTACGTGTTTCATAGCTTCTTTCCTAATTCAAGGCTCCTTAAACGGCATTTTTCGATACCCAAAGCGATTGTTTTGACTAAGTCTTTTTCTCGATAGCACTGTACCGCTTCGATTGTCGTACCGCCTTTACTGCACACTTTATCAATCAAGGTATCAATGTCTTCTTCGGCGTTTCTTACCATTTCCGCCGTTCCTATCATGGTTTCGAGGGCGAGCGTTTTGCTTTGTTCGAAGGTTAGTCCCCCTTCCATACCGCCTTGAATCATCCCTTGTAAAAACATATAGACGTACGCCGGTCCGCTTCCGCTGACCGAAGTTACGGCGTCAAAATACTTCTCTTCGATGGGTACAATTTCTCCGCACGATTTCAAAAGGTCGTAAATAGCTCTTTCGTCCTCTTTCGATACGTTATCGGCATGTACACCCATAACCCCTTTTCCGAGTTTGCAAGGGGTATTGGGCATAACGCGGACGACGGGGCAGGGATAATTAAGATTAGAACGCAATGTTTCAATCGTTACGCCCGCCATGATGCTGATAACGGTGTTTTTTTCCGAGAAGGAAACCACGGAAGTGACGGACGGAAAGTGCTGCGGCTTGACGGCAAACAAAACGTATTGTGCTTGGTCGGCAATCTCTTGCGGAGAAGCGGCTACCCTAAATTTTTTCGCAAATTCTTGCATTTTTTCGGCGTTGACGTCATATACTATCACCTCGTTCGGCGATAATTTCTTTTCTTCGAGAATACGGGACAGAATCGCTTGTCCCATGGTACCGATTCCGAAGATTCCTAAACGATAATTCATAGTTTCTCCTATCTTTTTACGTGTAAAGTCTTGACGAAATGTATTTTTTACTATATAATAATATACGTTGTTTAGGGGAGTGGCTCAATGGTAGAGCAGCGGTCTCCAAAACCGCTGGTTGCGTGTTCGAATCGCGTCTCCCCTGCCAATATCCGATATCCTTTGCGGATGTCGGATTTTTTTTGACTTATTTACGGTAACTTGCCTAATAAATCATGAATATCTATGAGTATACACGCTTTTTAGGTAAAAGTCAATCCTTAACGGTTGGTTCCCCTTCTAAAAGAGTTGCGTCGGTAATTTCTTTTTTTGTTTGGGCGGAAACAATTTGTCGTATGCTTCGGCATCCGTTTCGTTGACTAAATAGATGTCGGGCGTCTTATACTCCCCTTTTATGCCGTTTAGATAACCTTGTTTTAATTCCTTGCATAAAAAGAAAGAGTCGTCGGTGCCTTCGGGTAAGCCATGATAAGAAATATGAAACTCGCGAGCGTATGTAAAACCGCTTTTACCGTAAAAATCAATATTTCCCTCAAAACAAACGGCGCCGAATCCCATATCCGTTGCTTTTTGCAAGGAATAATCCAATAATATTTTACCGTATCCCTTTCTTTTGTAGGCATTGGCAATACAAATAGGCCCCATGGTTAAGATAGGGAATTTTTCATTGTTTTCTAAAGTAAGATAGGTTCTGTAAAAGACGTTTTGCCCGATGAGTTTATCGTTTACCTTCAAAACAAAATCCAATTCCTTTACAAAGTTCTCGTCGGTTCTCATCCGATGCAATACGAAATGTTCTAAGCATCCCGGTCTGTATACGTTCCAAAAACTTTCTCGGACTAAATTTTCTACAGCAAAACGGTCTTCTGCGGATTCCGGTTCTATACTATACGGCTCTGTCATAGCATACCTCTCTGCTTGTAAGATTTTCTTTGAATCGAAAAGAACCGATATAAAACTATATCAGTTCTGTACGGTTAAAAACGATTTTGAAGGATATTAGTCTTCGGTGGGGATATTGATGCTCCCGAACAAAGCACCGAGGTTGCTATGAGAGCTGCCGGAAAAATGGGAATGAGGTCCTTCTTCTTCGCCATTTTCCTTAACCTTTTTGCCCTTCTTGTCCTTGCCGCCCTTTGCACCTTTATCATCGTCGCCTTCTTCTTCGTCTACGGGAGCAACGACGGGTTCTTCAACAACGGGGAGAGCTTCTTTGATGCTCAACGTGATCTTTTCGCCTTCGTAACTCACAATCTTCACGTTGACTTCATCTCCTTCCTTAAGAGAAGATTCGTTGATGTTTTGGAGGAAAGATTGTTGAATTTGGCTGATGTGAACGAGTCCGTCAATTCCGGGTTCCAATTCCACAAATACGCCGTATTTGACGATTTTGGCAACTTTTCCTGCGACGATAGTCCCTACGGGATACTTTTCTTGAGCGATTTCGTTCGGCTTCTTTTGAAGCTCTCTGTAGCTCAAGCTGATTCTGCCAGTTTCTCTGCTGAACTCTTTAACGACAAATTCGTAAACTTTGTTGAGTTCCAATATGTCGGCGGGTTTGGTATCCTTGCGTTTGCTCCAAGTAAGGTCGGAGTTATGTACAAGACCATCCATATATTTTAAGCTGACGAATGCACCGAAATCGGCGAAACGTTTAACTTTTCCGGTAACTTTGGCACCTTTATAAATCTTCGACCAAAATTCGTCGTCACGAGCGGCTTTTTCTTCTTCCAAAATGACTCTTTGGCTGGCAACGATTCTCTTCGGATTGGGTTTTCTGGTTTTGCCGTCTTCGGTGGGTTCTTCTTCACGCGGAGGAAGGGCTCTCAAACGCAAAGGCTTGTTGGCGTATTCTTCCAAGTTTCCCACGTATCCCATTCTGATTTGGGATGCCGGAATAAAGATGGTGTAGCTACCGATTTTTCCGAGCAAGCCGCCTTTGATAACGGAAGTCTTGTCCAAAGAAAATTCTTCGCCGGCAAGAATCTTTTGTACGTGTTCGTCGTCTATTTTCATTTCGTCAAAGCGTTTTTTACTGAGATTCATGTCGTTCGGTTTGTCGGGATTCTTCGGAATCATGATGACATCGAGGGTTTGTCCGACAACATAATTGGCGGGATCGTAGGTACCGTCAATTTCCGCTTCGTCTTTAGAAATAAATCCACTGTCGTTTTTACCGCCGTTTTCGATGGCAACCGAAATGCCGGTAATATCGGACTTGATAACCATAACTTTCAACCGCATGTTTTCGTGATAGTTCTTCGGCGGTTTAACGCTCTTCATCAATTCGTCCATAGACTCTTTGCCTTGTTCGGCAACTTTTGCAGTCGTCTCTACGACAGGTGTTGTTTCCTCGAGCTTTGCAACGTTTTCTTGGTCGAGGACTGTTTGTTTTTCTTCGCTCATTCTGTAAAAAACCTCCATAATCAACTCTTTGGGAGTTGACGCACCGGAAATGATACCGAGTGCTTGTTTATTCTTTTCTATTTTTACCGACTCGAGGTCGGATTTTGACTCTATGAGATAAGTTTCCGCTCCGTTTTTGCTCACCGTCTCGCAGAGACGACGGGAATTTGCGCTGGTTTTATCTCCGACGACCAGAAAGCAATCACATATTTTTGACATACGGATAGCTTCCTCTTGTCTTTTATATGTAGTATAGCAAATTGTGTTCCGAATTTCAAGTATTTTATTGAATTTTCTTATAAAAAAAGTAATATTTTTTTGAAAATCTTCAAATTTCTCGGGGGGAAGGGTGGTTTGTGGCAGCAAAACGTATTTTTCGGCGACGGAGAAGTCGATTTCTTCGGGCGAAAGAACGATTTGAAAGTTGTTTTTGCAGTAACCGGCTGTTACCTGTAACTCGACGTGATTTTCGTCGCCCACCAACAGTACGCAATACCCTCGGCTCGCATAATCGGCTGCCGTACGATGAATGGCTTTTACGGCGGGACAAGTCGCATCGACAACGGTCACTCCCCTTTCCCGTAAGGTCAAAAACGTTTCCGGCGTGGCACCGTGCGCACTGACGACGGCAATCTCTCCCGCCTTAAAATTTTCGACGGTTTGAACGGGTATTCCGAGTTTTTCGACGGCGATTTTGTTGTGTACGAGAGGATGCAGGCAATAGACGGAAGTGCGGTTGGTTTCCGCTTGTTTTTTCGCTTGTTCGGCAAGGGCAAAAGAACGTTCCGCTCCTTTACAAAAGCCGCAGTTTTCGGAAAGAATTATTTGCATAACAGGGCAAGAATTTTTGCGGTAACTTCTTCTATCGTCAGGTTTGTCGTGTCGATTACGACGGCGTCGGGACAGATAACAAGGGGTGCAAAAGAACGTGTTTTGTCCTGTAAATCCCTTTTTTCGATATCGGCGAGTATTTCTTCAAAAGAAATATCCTGCCCTTTGGCGTGTAATTCCGATTGTCTCCTTTGGGCACGAACGCGACTGTCCGCCGTCATGTAAAACTTATAATCGGCGTTCGGAAGGACGTAGCTCCCTATATCCCGTCCGTCTAAAACGCAATCGCATTTTTGAGCGACATTCCTTTGCAGTTCCACGAGTTTTATGCGTACGGCGGGAATCTTGGAAACGGTGCTTGCCGCCATGGAAATTCGGTTTTCCCGAATGAACGGCGTGGTGTTGATACCGTTGACGGAAACCTGTTGAACGCCGTTTTCTTCCCATACTTTCATGTCCATGTCGGTAAGTAAGGGCAAAACCGTACTTTCGTCGGTAACGTCGGCGCCTTTTTTCAAGGCGTAGTACGCTATGGCTCGGTACATGGCACCCGTATCGAGATAGGCGATACGAAGGGTTTTGGCAAGGATTTTGGCAATGGTGCTTTTCCCGCTTCCGCCGGGACCGTCGATGGCTATGTTCATAATTCCTCCGTAGGGACGTTGCTTCCCGCAACGAATCCCGTCTCAAATGCGATTTGCAGATTGTATCCGCCCGTCATTGCGTCTACATCGATGATTTCTCCGGCAAACGCTAAATTGCTCGTCAGTTTGCTTTGCATCGTTTTTGGGTTGATTTCGGCGACGGAAACGCCGCCCGAAGTAATAACCGCCCTCTCCTTTCCGTCTAAACCGTCTAACGTGAACGAAAGGTTTTTCAGCGAGAGAACCAATTTTTTACGTTCCTCTTTGGCAATCGAGTTTGCCGCTCGTTCTCCGGCTATCTTGCTTTGCCGCAAAACGTACGGTACCAAACCGTGTAACGTCACGCCTCCCAACACGTTTTTCAGGGCTTTGTTGGTTTGTTCGTCGAAATCGCGTATCAATCTTCTGTCCAACGTTTCTTCGTCCAACGCAGGCTTTAGGTCGATGCAAAAACGGTATCCCCGAATTTGTTCTCGGCACAGTTTTGCCGAAGCTGTCAAAGCTATGGGACCTCCGATGCCCTTATCGGTAAAAAGCATCTCACCGAATTCCGAAAAGACTGTTTTTCCCGACGGAAGAACGACCGAACCGGTTACGTTTTTCAGACTGATTCCTTTTAAGGACACGACGTCTTCTCGCACCGATAAATCGCACAGAGAGGGCAACGGTTCCACAACCGTATGACCGCAACTTTTCGCCAAACGATAACCGTCACCCGTACTGCCCGTTGCGGGATAGGTGATACCGCCTGTCGCAAGAATGAGGTAGTCGACGTCGGTATAGGTCTTTTTATCGGTAACGACGGCAACGATTTTTTGCCCTTCGGTTTGGAGTGCTTGAACGCGTTCGTTATAAAAAATACGCACTTGCAGACGTTTCAGTTCGTCCGAAAGTGCTTTTATGACATCCGAAGATTTATCGGAAACGGGGAAAACTCTGTTTCCCCGTTCTGTTTTCAAAGCTACGCCCAAGTCTTCGAAAAACTCGATACACGAGGAACTGTCGAAAACTTTGTGCGCTCCGAATAAAAATTTACCGTTTCTTACGGTATGATCCATGTGATTCTGAACGGGAGAAGCGTTGGTAAGATTACACCGACCTTTGCCGGTGATAAAAAGCTTTTTCCCAACCTTCTCGTTGCGTTCCAAAATAACGACTTCGGAGCCTTTTCGGGCGGCGCAAATCGCGCTTATCATCCCTGCGGCTCCTCCGCCAATCACATATACTTTCATCAACCGATATAAGCAATGATATCGCCCGTATTCAAGGCGGTTCCTTCGGCTACGGCAAAAGTTACGGTGCCGCTTGCGGGAGATACGATTTCGTTTTCCATCTTCATGGCTTCCAAAATCAATACCGCTTGTCCTTGCTGAACGGTGGTGCCGTTCGCTACTTTGTATTTTAGGAGGGTTCCCGGCATCGGTGCTTTTAAGGGCGTGCCTTTTCCGGAGACGGGAGCGGCGACGGCTTTGGAGGCTTCTTGCTTGACGGCGGGTACTTCTTTGGTCGCTACGGGAGCAGCGGCTGCCACTTTGGGTGCGGTATAGGAAGAATCGTAGATTTCTACGGTATAGTCTTCACCGTTTACCTTGATCGTCAACTTTCTCTTGTGGCTTTCCGCTCTTTGTTTGAAGAACTTTTCGGAAACCTGCGGGAACATGCAGTAACTGAGAACGTCTTCCTCGCAAGTGTAGTATTGTTCCATTTCTTTCTTGTACTTCTCGAATTCGGGTTCCAAAAGGTCGGCGGGACGACATTCGATACGCTTTTCGTCGCCGATGCACTTCTTGACGACGTCGGCATCGGGTTCGGCGGGTAAACGTCCGTATTCACCGCGTAACAAACCTTTGCTCTCTTTGGTAACCATTTTGTAGCGTTCGCCGAGTACGACGTTCAAAACCGCTTGCGTTCCGACGATTTGACTGGTCGGCGTAACGAGCGGAGGATATCCGAAATCTTTACGAACACGCGGTACTTCCGCCAAAACTTCGGGAAGTTTTTCGCTTGCGCCCTGTTCTTTTAATTGGTTGATAAGGTTGCTGAGCATACCGCCGGGTACTTGATAAATCAAAGCGTTGGCGTCGGCGTGCAAAACCTTCGGGTTAATAATCCCTTCTTTCAAAAGTCTGTCCGCAACGGGTTTGAAAAGTTTGGCGATATCGTTCAAGGCGGCGAGATCCAAACCGGTATCTCTTTCGGTACCCTGTAAGGTGGCAACGATGGATTCGGTACAAGGTTGACTGGTGCCGTTTGCCAAAGGAGAAAGTGCGGTATCAATGATATCTACGCCCGCTTCGGCGGCTTTCAAATAAACCATATCGCCCGTTCCCGCC
>DCGI01000108.1 GCA_002315475.1 Christensenella sp. UBA1782
ACTGCTAAACTTCTCTCTTTTCGGAACCTCCTCCGTTCTTTTCATCTTCTTGTCTTTGTGCCTTTGTAAATGATGTGAGACGAACTTTTTCAAAAAAATAATTGTCTCGTTATAGATTATTCCCACTGACCGATATCTGCGTGCAATATCAAGAACCGTATATTGGCAGAAAGCCCGTATTGCCTTATCGGAATAGTTAGAAAGAAATAAGGCAAACCGAAAATAGTTTGCCTTATCGTCTCTTGTGATTCGTGCCTATTTTGGCAACTTCCGGTTTTATAGCCAAAACAACGTTTCAAGTTTATTGATTATAAATTTTGTTATTCTGAACGCCGAGAATCATTAATCCACCGAAACGGTTTGCCGCCTCTCCCCAACCGTTAATGGGACAACAGTCGGTTGTCTTTACGTTCAGTTTATCGGCAAAACGCTTATTCTTCAGTTCGGACGGGTTATCCTTTAAGCAAACGGTAACGTCAAAATAATCCGAGTTTTTCTTCAATTCTTCCTGTGCCAAACGGAATCCGTTATAGTAATAATATATACGGGTGGAAAATGCCTTACTCGTCACCTTGTTTTGCTCTTTCACTACGTCGCACACAAGGTTCGTTTCTTCGGCAAAGGTAATGCCGAGTTCTTTCTCAAAAATTTGGAACAGCGAGGTTACCGTTTTATCCTTTGCTTTATAGTAATTGAACAGTGCCTGATATGCGGACTGCGGGAGATAGAGTTCGTAATCCTCAAAGGTTTCGGCAAATTCCGATACCGTTTCCCAATCCACGGCATCAAACGGAGAAGCCGCGTTGCCGATCGTCGCGTGATCGAACGTATATTTGTCTTTCAAACCGTCGTCCAACGCATCGTAATCATAAACGATGCTCGTATCATAGAAGAGTGCATCCAACGCCTTTGCGGTCTTGTCGGGCACAATGTCGTCCCCGTCATCCTCAAATTCGCAACCGTTCAAATGGTTCTTAAATTGGCTGTAATAATCGAAATAAATCGGATTTTTCGCAAATACGTATTCGCATCCCTCAATCTGGCAAATCAAGTAATCGTCGTGACGAACGACGGCTTCTTCTGCTTGGATGTCGTTATACTTGCCTGCAAGTTCCCAAAGCTCTTCCCTCTCCGTGATGGCTACAAGGTTACGTTCATTGTTTCCCGCCAAAAGCGTATAGTACAGGTGTGCCATTGCGTACGCTTCGGAAAGGATGGCGGAATCTGTCGCACGAAGCGCCTCACGGAATTCATAGCCTTCGTGTTCCCAAGCGTAGGTTCTGTAGGCATAATAGTCGTAAATTTCGGGGAACGACTTTCCATCAGCCGAGAAACCGCCACCGTAGGTGCCGAGCAAACTCTTGACCTCTATGCAAATGCTGTTTCCGCCGATGGTTTGGGCAGCCCAATCGTTAATAATATCTCGGACACCGTCGCCGTGATAGATCAACATATACTCCATATAGCCGAGCAGAGAGTCTTCGCCGTTTAGGTAGGCGCGAGTCAAATAGAACTCCTCGTTGAAGCTATAAGTCAACGCATGCTTGAGATAATCGTTGGTAATGATGCCGTTTTGGTAGTTATCTTCTACGACAAGAACGTTAAACACCGTATTTTTTTCGAGATATTCATCATATCCGCCCGAAAGATACTTGACGACTGCGGCGTATTTCTTGCCGGTTGCGTAGGACATCGCTTGAAGCGCCGTGTGTCTCTCGTTCATGGGGGTGAAATAGTTCTCATCCTTCAACCGTTTGTTAATCTCATTGACCGTGTTTTCAATTTTAATGACGGACTCGTAGATGTCGTCCAAAATTTGCAGTTTTTCCAGTATTCTGTCTTCCGTTGACCTCATGTCAATTCCGAATTCCGTCAAAACCTCATTGATGATTTTGTTAATGCAATAGATAGCAAACTGGCGACCGACGATCGTCCCGATGTAGGAAAGTGCCGCCACGGCTCCGATGTTCACCTGATTCAAGTACTTTTGGTACTCCATTTCACCATCCATCAACTCCGAAGCGTTACGCGCCATACCTTCTTCCAGAGCTTGTCTGCGCTCCTCATCCTGACGGGCAATCTCCAGCCATTCATTTAATACCTGTGGATTGTTTTCCGGCGGCACTTGGGGTAATTCCGAAATGATTGTACTGTCGGCAACGCCGATATCGCCACTAACAACGTCTAAAAGGGAAGCCCCATCGGTAAGGATAATGGCCGACAATAAGTCTGCCTGCAACGAATCGACCGCTAAAGAATCGTTTCCCTCGTCGGCGTTCTTGTCCGGACTACACGCAAATAAGCTTGCCGATATTACAATAATAAAAAGTAATGCTATCCATTTTTTCATGTTATGAAAACTCCTTATAATAAAGTGCTTTACTAATCGTACGTCGTTTTGCAGATTGTTTCCTTCACTGCCGTATGCTTCCATTATACTATACATATTTATATTTTTCAAGCGTTATTGTGATTTATTGCTTTTTCCGATTGTAGGATTGTCAAACATTTGACTCGATAAAAAGTAAAAAGGCGTCTTGAAAAGATACTCGCCGTATGGTATAATGAAAAAAAAGGAGATTATCTTATGAAATATTATGACTTAACGGAAACGATTCCCGTAAAAGCGGAAGCGAATTACGGATACGGCTACAAACCCTTGACGTTGGACTTTCCTACGGCAAAGTCGGACACTACGGTGGTTACCTTCACAAAAAACGGCGACAAACTCGGCATCGATATCGCTTCGGCAAAACCGCTGAGCTTTATCAGACTGACTTGGCGTTTGCCCGCCTTTTCGGATGCCGCCTACATTTACGGCGACGCCTTCGAACGGGGATACGGCTCTTTGTATTGGGAGAAGCCGACCAACGGCAGAATCTGTATGTGGTATATGGCTGTTTCCGATAAAAAAAGCACCCACGCTTACGGCGTCATGACGGGATGTAACGCTTTTGCGTATTGGAAACCCGCCACCGACGCTCTTACGCTGGAAATCGACGTGAGAAACGGCAGTTATCCCGTTCGGCTCGGAGAAAGAACTTTACACGCCTTGGACGTGGTTTGCACCGAAAATCAAGAAGACGAAACGCCGTTTTTGACGTTGCAACGGTTCTGCAAAATCATGTGCCCCGCTCCCCGACTGCCGAAAAAACCCGTATACGGTTCCAACAGTTGGTACTACATTTTCCGCAAGGTGTCGCAAGCCGACATGGTGCGGGACGCCGACCTTTTGTCGGAGTGTACGCAAGGCTTACAGAATCGTCCCTACTGCGTGGTGGACGAAGGTTGGCACGCATTGGACATGGATCACTATCAATATACCCGCCGCCTGCCCACCGACATTCATCCCAAAAAATTCCCCGATATGCCGGGACTTATCGACTATATCAAATCCAAAGACTTACTGCCCGGTATTTGGATCCGTCCCTTGCTCGGTTCTTTTGCCTTCCCGAAAAGAATGCGTATGAACCTGTTCCCGACGCTCTTTGACAAGAACCCTCTCGATCCGTCCGTCCCCGAAACCCTTGACTACGTCGCCGACACCGTCAAAAAGTTTGTCGGCATGGGTTTCCGTCTGATTAAACACGATTTCAGCACGAGGGATATTATGGGATACTTCCATCACGAAGACAAATACAAAAAAATGGTACGATTCCGCCGTTATCACGATAAAACCCGTACCACCGCCGAAATCGTCATGGATTTTTACCGAACCATACGAGAAGCGGCGGGCGACGATACCGTCATCATCGGGTGCAACACGATTTCGCACTTGTCGGCGGGTTTGTTCGAGCTGGAACGACTCGGCAACGATACCAGTCCCAAATTCTGGAACAGAACGGTTAAAAACGGCGTCAACTGCCTCGGCTTCCGCGTGTGTCAACACAATACCTTCTACGCCGCCGACGCCGACTGCGTGGGCTACACCGGTGTGGTGTCTTGGAAACGCAATCGAGAATGGCTCAATATGCTCGCCGTCAGCGGTACCCCCCTCTTTACCTCCATCACGCCTTCTCTCGCCACACCCGAAATCAAAGAAGACCTCAAAAAAGCCTATGCGCTCGCTTCCGAACAGAAAGAAATCGCCATACCGCTCGACTGGTTTGAAACGCGTTATCCCTGCAAATGGGTAACCGAAAAAACCGGTAAGGAATACGATTTCGACCTAAGTTAGTTTTCTTGCCTATAAAAAAACAGCCGAACGTAAAAATACGTTCGGCTGTTTTTTTATCTTTGGTTTTCAGTCCGTAACGGGTGCGTAAGTCAATTCTCCGTCGGTACAGACGACGACGGCGTCGGTACTCCAACGGGCATCCTTGTCGATAGCATCCCAGTCTTCCGTCGTCCCTTGATAAAGGACTTGAACGGTACCCGTTCCGTCGCCGAAAATCTCTTTTCCGATTTTCCGAACGGTAACGGGTATGGTCACTCGGGTGAGCTTCTTGCAAGAGGAAAAAGCTTCGTCGCCGAGTGCGACCACATCCTTCCCTTTCGACGACTCGGGAACGGAAAATTCGTCGCCGAACTTGGATGCGGACACGACGGTATAACCGCTCTCCCCTTCTTCCAACAGAAAGCCTTCTTTATATACGGCTTTTTTCGAGTCAAGGGTTATGACGGCGTTTCCGATAATCATGCCGCAAAGAGCAAGAATCATGATGATGGACATACCGTTTTTGAACCCACCGAATTTTCCCGTTGCACGGAATCCGTCCACACTGACGGATATGCAAATCAAGGCAAGCACCGCCGCCCCCAACGTCAAATAACCGTTGGCGCAATATCCGTTTCCGTAAAACAGATACCAAAAGAGTCCGCCTAAGGCGGCAAACAAGAAAGTCAATAATAAAAACGGTACGGCAAGTTTCTTCTTCCGCTCGGTTTCTCCGATTTTACTCGGACGGGTTTCCACGTAATCACAGTTTTCACAGCGACGTTCGTCCTCACGGCGGTTGGACTTCGACCGCTTCCATTTTCCGAGTTTATGTCCGGTGGGCGGGGTTGACCTTCTGTCGACGTCACCGCACTTGGTACATTGACGGGCTTCCTCTCCCTCTTCGGTGCAGGTAGGATTCCTTTGCCAAATCCATTCTCCGTAGGTATGCCCTTCGGCGGGAATGGGCATGGTTTCGATTGCGCCGCAACTTACGCACTGTCGAGCCTGCGTACCTTCTTCGTCGCAAGTCGGATACTTCTGTACGATCCACTCTCCGAATACGTGTTCCGCCTTCGGCAAATATTGAGTATTGGTTTCTCCGCAAACGCTGCAAACGTAAATGTCCTGTCCCTCCGCATTACAACTCGCCAACACCCTCGTACTGAGGGAATATCGGTGATCGACCAACGGGGTATAGTTCGTTTTGTAATCGTGTCCGCACTCGCAATAATGCAAAGTGTACCCCTGCGTGATACAGGTGGCAGGCACGTTTTTGGTTTGATACGTGTGAACGTGAATGGGTGTAAAGGCTTTTTGTTCTTCCCGCTTGGCAGCCGTCAACGGCGTAAACGCAATCGGCTTGGGCGCGATGATTTCGGGGGCGTCCGAGGTACGGATTTCTTCTTTGGTCAGTTCCGAAAAGGACTGCAAATACGAAAAGAGTCGCGGATAAAAGTCCACCGAGCCGTAACAGAAACAAGGGAGTTCCGACGTTGCTTCGGGCAAGTCCAGCGGTTGTATCTTTTTGTAGAGCAACAGCAAAGTGCCTTTTTGCTTCTCCCTTTTTTTCATTTTTTCACGATGCAACTGCACTTCGTCCGCATCCAAAAGGGCTTCGATATCCTCTGCGTTCGTGCCGTACACCAACATGACTTTTGCCGTCTTTAAGGCGTAAAAAATCACTTGCTTCTGTTGTACGGGGTTTTTATCCCGCAACGAAATCGGTGCGAAAAAAACGTGATACTTTTGTCGAAACAGTTGCAAATGAATATCGCTGACTTCGTAGAGATCGTCGTTGTTTTCGCTTTCTCGATAGGTGATAAACACGTCGAACGGTTTTTCCGCAAAAAACTCTCCCGCATACTCGCATTGCGGACAGACGAGTTTCCCCTCTCGCTCCACACATTCCGCTCCGCAGATTTTACAAGTTCGCATTTCTTCTCTTTTATCCATGACTTACCTCCTTTACTCTATACTTCCACGACCATACCGTCTTCGGCTACGGTACAAGAAACGGCGGGATTGACCTTTCCGAACGCTTCTTCTATGGCTTCCTTCGGATTCGTTTTGGGACTGACGTGATTGATAAAAAGCCTTTCTATTTTCGACGAATTCAGCTTTTCCAAAACGGCTTTGCTCCCGAGAGGAGTATGAGCCCCTTCCAAAACGAGCATATCAAAAGGCTTCTCGAAAAGCACTTTCGGATAGTCCCGCATCCCCGTTTGCAAATCCCCCGAAAAGAGTATCTTTTTCCCTTCCGCTTCCAAACAAAAAGCATAAGAATCGGGACAGTGCCGAACGGGTATGGCGGTTACTTTTACCGTTCCGTCGTCAAAAACGACACCCGCGCGATACCGACGATAACGGACTCTGCCGGAGATTTTCAAAAAATACTTCCAACTCAAAAAGCCCGCATACAAAAACGGGCGAGGAGAAAACACGTCGACGTGCACGCCCTGATAAATACCGTACCTGCCGACCGTCCTCGAAAACTCCGCCAAACCGAAATAGTGATCGTCGTGCGGATGGGTAATAAATACCGCCTGTACGTTTTTCAAAGGAATATCATGACTTAACAAAAGGGTGGTAATCGGTGCACCGGCATCGATTAGATAACACTTTTCCCCGACCAAAACCGCCGTTGACGAACAAAAACGGTTTTTTTCGGGATACCCGTGACTTGTTCCTAAAAAAAGCACTTTCATGATTTCTCCTACAAAAACACCGCATCGGGCGTTTCTGACGTTTTTTCTATTATTGTACCAATAATTGGAGTAAAATGTCAATAAGCTCTTGCGAATAATCTTTTTTATTCATATCTTCGCACAGTTTACAGAAGAACGCAAGCAAGAACGTGTTAGCGATAAGCGATTCGTTTTTATCCACTTTGGTTTCGAAGCCGTCCGAGGATTTTTTCAAAATCAGATGGAATTGGCTTGCCAAAGCGTCCAAGAAGAACACACCCTTCGAACGGTTTTGACGCAATTTCCGATACAGACACGCCACCACGCCGTTTTCATACACCCGTATCAAGGATTCGGACAGCGTCCACATGATTTCCGCCGACGACTCGGTATCTTTTATCGGGAAAACGGCTTTTTCTTTGACAACCCAATACAAATCTCGGACGCTTTTTTGAATGGCGTCTACCTCTTGCCAAGGAATCCCCGTTTTGGAGCAAATATCCCTGACGAGTACGGCGATTTTTTCGGCATCTTGCCGAATATTTTTTTGTGCTTCGGAAGGGTTTTCGGGGAGAGAAACGGCAGAGGTGTCCTTACCCTGTAACGCCATCTCGAAGAAATCACATTCCCACGTCAGTTTTTCGCAGAAGTGCCGTTTCTGCGACCATTCTTCTAGATCTTTGTCTACCAAATCGGACAACAGGTACCTGATTCCGTCTTCTTCTTTATAGACAAGATTTTCCTCGTTTTCGTTGTCCTCATCCATGGCTTCCCGAATCCGGGTATTGAATTCTTCCTGCGTCAAATCTTCGGCAACGTACGTGATGATGTTCGAACCCACCTTAATAATGCCTTTCTTTTCCAAAATCGTCAACATGGCAATCGCCTGCTCGTCATCCTTACATTCCGTATTCAGCATCCTACGAGGAATCGGCAACGCCTTCAAATGCTCCCAATAGAATTTCCGTTCCTGCGCGCTCAACGTTTTCGCCAAGTCGGGAGTGTTCAGGTCGAAAGAGTCTTCTTCAAACGTTTCTTCCCGCAAATCCACATAGGGTTCCAATTCGTCATAGTTTCCCGGTGCTTCGGTTAAGTATTCGGGCGTCCTGTATTGGAAACAGAACTGCGTACTGATGGGTTGATGCCGAAAAACGGTGATATAAGCCGCCCCCTCTTTCATGCCGTGCAACGCTTCGTCGAGGGTAATGAGGTTTTCTTCGGCATAAGAAACGATGCCGTTCAACAAGCCTTTTTCGTCGATGACGGTATGCGTACCCATTTCGTTAATAAACGACATACAACTCTCTCTGTCGTTACTGCCTAAGAAAATCTTATAGTTACAATTCTCTTTGATGGCATGAAATTCTTCGCGGTAGCGGGTTTCCAACTGGGCATAGGATTGAATGACGATACTGAGATAGATATTCGAGCCTCTGCCTACCGCAAAAATTTTCGGGTAGACGGGGTTGGCTTGCAAGGAAGCAAACTCGTCGCACAGAAAACAAACGGGCACGTCTAACGGTTTTACCTGTTGGTGAGAGTACTCCAAAAGCTGCTCTAACATGGAAATGACGACGCCGTTCAACAAATCCAACATACCCGCATCGCCCATATCGTAAACGATATACAGAATTTGCGGTTGTCTCCCCAGCGTTGCGCAGTTTATGGTGTGGTAGCGTAAAGCTTCTTGAATTTTCGGGTTAAAATACGGCTCCAAATAGGTCGTAACCAACGAAAGATAACAAGAAATGGTATTATTGGCTTCCACACTGATAACGCTATGCGCTAACTTTTTCGCCTGCGAATCCTCGTCGCGGGAACTGAAAAACTGTCGATCGCCGTTGGATTTCCAACTAAACTGCGAAAAAATCTTCGCCGCCGTACACAAACTGACTTCCTGCGGTCGTAAACGCCGTCTCAGTCCTTTCTTGGCGGCGGTGTAACAAGTGTCTTCGATAAGTCCCGCACAAAGTCCCTGCAAAAACATTCTTGCGCCTTCGTCCCACGAAGTATCGTTATTGGTACGGATACGAAACAGACCTTTTATGTATTTACTCAGATCCGCCCAGACTTTTTCCACCTCTCTCGGCGTATTCTCATCGTTTCGCTCTTTCGCTTCGTAATAGCGTTGTGCCAAAAGTGCCAAATAGTTATAAAAGTCCGTCCCCTTCTTCGGCTGTTGAAAGTTTAAGATACGCACGTTCTTTTTGCCGAATTTATGGACGGAGTAATGATAGGTGGCATGGAAGATTTCCCCTTTCGGATCAAAGATGACGTAGGAGGTATCGGGATGAGCGTTCAGCACGCTCGACATCATAAACCCTTGCGTCTTGCCCGTACCCGTCGCACCCAAAATCAAAGCGTGCGACAGACTTTTGGTTTCCAATACGCATAGATCGCCGTTCTCGTCATACGAAGAACCCAAAGTCATACCGCGCGGACGGTTAAGAGGCATTTCTTTTTGCTTATAAACGAAGAAATCGGGATCGCTCTTCAAGTCCTCCAAAGTAACCAATCTCGACTTTTCGGAAGATTGCTTGTATTGCATGTATTGATTTAACAACGCAACGCTGTATTCCTGATTCATTATCTTTTCCCTCCCGTTCTGCCGCTATCGTAAAAAGCGGTCTTTCCTTTCTCTGCGGTCGACGTCTCGGTCAAACCGTAATACGTCGATATCGTTTTCACTTCGTACGTTTTTAACAGCATGGCAGGAACCTTTTTCAACCCGTCAAAGGTCTTTTGCCGTCCTTCTTCATCCGTTTTTAACAAAAGCAAGCGGGCGTCGAGGGCAAGTTCGGGTTTGGCACCGATAAACTTCCGCAAAGAAGCGTTCAAAAGGTCTATTTGCTCTCGGTCGCTGTCAAAGTACATCATCAAGCCGTAAAGCGTCGCAAAACAATCCAAATCGTTTTTTCGGCGGGAAACGAAGTCGGCAAAGTCTCCGTCCTTTTCCTCCGCAAACATCGTCAAAACCAAATAGGCGTTTTCTTTGGCAAGAAGGGCATCGAATTCTTCGTCCTTATCGCCGAAAAAACCTTTTTGATAGCAAAAACTCGTGATGGCGTTTTTATGAATGCGCAACATTTTCGGCGAAGTAATCGCCCGATACCCGTCGGAAAACAACAAGGCTTCCGTTTGCTTTTTCTTTTCGTCGTTCAGACAGAAAAATTCCTCCAACTTTTGACAAAGCGTTTCTTCGGATATTGCTTTTTCCTTCGTAACGTCCGACAAGATTTCGTAATAGTAAATCACTCTCTTTTGAAAATAATCCAATCCCATCTTCCTCAGTCCGCCTTATACAGTTCTTTTCTTTCGATGATTTTATCGACGATGCCGTACGACAACGCCTCTTGCGCCGTCATGGTGTAATCTCTCTCAATATCTTCGGCTATTTTTTCTCTCGGTTGTCCGGTATATTGTTGCAACAAATCGATGGTCAAATCTTTTAACCGTTTAATGTTTTTGGCTTCGATCAAAATATCGGTCGCCTGCCCTCTGACCGTCGAAAGCGGTTGATGAATCATTACGTCGGAGTGTTCGAAAACCCAACGGTTCCCCTTCTCGCCCGAGCCGAGAATAAGTGCCGCCATCGAAGCGACCATGCCTACCCCGATGGTGCGGATACGCAAGTCGACCGCATTCATGACGTCGATGACGGAAAGTCCTGCACTGATAGAGCCGCCGGGACTGTTGATATACACGATTACTTCTCTGTCTTTCGTCGGGACGGCGTCCTTATCGAACCGCTGTGCCAACGTGATTAACTGATAAATTACCCTCTGCGCCAAAGTATCGGTGATTTCTTCAAAAATATAAATGGTTTTTGTTTCCAAAAATTCTGCTACGGTAGCGTCCATACCTCTATTCCTTCTTTTGTTTTTTTTCTACATAATTCTTATGTATTATTTCATTATACCGATTCACTTGGGAAAGTCAAGACTAAAACAAAGTTATTTCCGTCCCGATAAAAAAAATCGTAAGGAATTTTCCCTTCCTTACGATTTTCTTTTCGTTCAATCGATATTTCGTTTAGAGAGCAAGTAACCGTTCTTTGGCTTGGTCGACGGTGGCTTGGATACCTTCGACCTTCTTCACGTTATCGACGAGTGCGTAAGCATCGGGTAAAAAGGCGGCGCACTTCTTTTTCATCTTGCGCTTCTTAAACAATCCCGCTTTCGCGACCTTTTCGTCGACAGCCTTTTTGATTTCGGCTTTCGCATCTTTCTTGGCGTCCTCAAAAGCCTGCTTGGCTTTGTTGGTAGCAATAGCCGTCTTGGCTTTCTTTTCTTCTTTTTTGGCGTTTTCGATCAAGGTCTGGAACAGCGTGTATTGATTCTTGATGTCTTCCATACCTTCGCAACTTTCTTCGGTGGCTATGACTTCCCGAATGTTTTTCTCCAATTCTTCAAGAGCCGCTTGTTCGAGGTTGGGGCAGACTTCGTTTATCTTTGCCAAACCCTCCTGCATCTTTTGCAAGTTCAACGCTCTGGCGTTTTCTTCGGCGGGATCGAACGCTCCCGTTTTGCCGCCTTGTCTGGCTTTGATGCCGTTATAAATTCCCAACAAGAATTCTTTATTCTTATTGCTGATTTCGATCGGGAACAAATTACTGGTATAAATGATATACGCATTATAACCGATCACGAACTTTTCTGCGTCTTTTTCCGATAACATGGAAGCGATTTGTTCTATCGCCTTTCCGGTGTCCAATTCCGGATAACTCTTTTTTGCCTCTTCGACAATATCGTCAAAGACTTGCACGACTGTTTTTGTGCTTGCCATCTTACTACTCTCCTCCGTTATTGTATTGTATTGAATCTTCGTTAAAGAATCTATGTAAAGTATATCCTATCTATGCTATAAAATCAATAGAAAAATACACGTTTTTTCAAAATTTTTTTATATTTTTTCCGTCCTGCTTTTTGCACGCTTCGTTTTTCTTTTTTTTCACGCCGTATTCTTTCTCGATTCCTCCGAAAAAAACCGCCACCGTATCGAATCGACGAGAGCGGTGGCGTTCTTTTAATCGTTTACCTTCGTACCGTATCAAAACGTGACGTTCTTTTGGACGAATTCCTGCACGTCCTTCTTGATACCGGGATTGTATACCCAATCGTACGAGAACACACGCATGGACTTCTCCCAACCCCTTCTTTTTATTAAGGTGGTTTGGTAGCGAATCAGATAGTCGGCATATAGCACCGCTTTTCCGCCGACGTACGGAGAATTTTCCACGAAGAAACAGGCTTCGGCTTCCGTCTTAGACGGATTCAGAATCACCAACGGAATCCGTAAAGATTTTTCGGTGGCACCGTAATTGCAAAGGATTCTGTCGGCTGCCACGTTACAGTCCCGTATCAAATAGTTCCGTACCGACGCAATCAAGGCGTTCGGTTCTTCCGACGCCGTATTGATGATGCCGTTATTCTGCGAAGAAACGGCGTTGGCGTCATACAAGGATACTTTGCTCAGAAAATCCGCCAAATACGCTATGGTTTCTCTCTTGCTCTCCTCTACGTCGATGGCTTCGAAAGAGTGTACGACGGAGAGCATCCTTTTGGAACGGGAAGCCGCCACGTTGAAGACTTTTTCACCGAAGGCTTTACTCTGCAACAAGCCGAAACCGCCCATGGCGGAACCGCCGTCCTCTTTGCCGTAGGTCAGGCTCATGATGATATGGTCGTATTCCTGTCCCTGCATCTTTTCGACGGCACAGACGGAGAACTTTTCCCCCTGTCTGGTTATCCAGGCGCGGATATCTTTCTCCCGATTCAACATGCTGACGATTAATTCGGCTTGCTTCTGTCCGAACGTCAACACGCCCAAACTGAGGTCGGCGTTCTGCTCGATATGTCGTTGCACCAATTCGACCACCTTTTCCGCTTCGGCATGGTTTTGTCCCTGTGCCATCGAACGCTTGCCTATGGGAATCAAATAATCCCGAATACCCAAACTCTCCGAAGACGTCCGAATGGACGGGAACGTAATCATTTCGGGGTAGTATTTGGAAGAATACGCAATCAACGGTTCGCTTTGGCTGCGATAGTGGCAACGGAGCGAAATGGCCGTCATACATTCGTTGGCGGTGATGAGGTCGAGAGCCGATTTGACTTCGATCGTACCCATCGTTTCTTCATCCCACTTTGCTTCGATGTCTTTGGCTTGGAAAAATTCCATCGGAGGCATTTGATATTCGTCCCCGAACACCACGCACTGTTGGGCACGCGACAGTACGGGAATGATGTATTGCGGCTCGATTTGG
>DCGI01000061.1:0-5256 GCA_002315475.1 Christensenella sp. UBA1782
GTTGGGTTCCGCTTTCTAACCGAGCGTGGTAAAAATATTGGTCGGAACGGCACAATCGAAAGAAGAAGGCAATTCTTCGCCGAGTGCGTACAGCACGATGGCGGCTAAGTCTTGCGTAACGTATTTTCCCATCGTGCCGGCAACTATGTTGCCCAGTCCTCCGGCAACCGCACAAGTAACGTTGACTTCGGTTTCCGATTCTCCGCCATGACCGCCCGTCAAGGTGTGTCCGTGGTCGGTTACCAAAACGAAAAGCGTGGTTTGCGCCCACCCTCTTTCTACGTATGCGTCATAGATTTTTCCGATGGATTTATCAATATCTACGATCATGTCGCCGTAGGCTTGCGAACTGTAGCCGTCACTGTGTCCCGCATGGTCGACACCGTCAAAATGCATAAACGTAATGGTATCGTCGTACTTTTGTATTCTTTCGGAAACGTAATCGGCAATGGCTTCGGCGACTTTTACGCCGTCACCGCTACCCGCTACCGTTTGTGCGGCGACCTTCTTAACCCCCGTACAGTTTTCTATGATACCGTAATTGATGGGATACCAATCGACTATCGACAAGAAGGACGCCTCTTCGTGGCGTTGTTTATAAATCTTAAAGACCGTCGGATAATCGGCATCGGTATACGGGAAAGAAGACGCTCTCTTGTTGTTCATTTTGTTTTTTTGAACGGGTACGCCCGTAAACATGGAACACCAGTTTTCGGCACTGATAGAGGGATATTGGCTTTTGCCGGTATACGTTATACTCCCGTTTGCAAAAATACGACTAAACTGCGGAGCGATGCCCGTCTTATAATAATCCCCTCCCCCGTCAACGCCGAAAATCACTACTCTGTCATACTTCACCGCATTGGCAAGTTGCGTTTGATTTGGCACGATGCCTTCCGATTTTCTGTCCTGCCCGTCATATTCCGGTGCCGTACAGTACGAAACGAATACGCAAGGGACGGTGATAGCAACCACCAAAACACTCGCAATAACCGCCGTCAGTATCGTCGCAAGCTTGTGCGATTTTATCCAATTTCCGATTTTTTTCATTTTTACTCCTATTACGGTTTGCGGTTTTCTTTCCGCAACCTTTTTCCGTTTTTTTTACCGCTTCTTTCGGTAAGTATTCTTTTCTTATATTTTATCATAGATAAATAAGAAGTTCAAGACCGAAACGCCCGAAGAATGATTTTTTTTCAAACCGTTATACGTTTATCCTTCTGCGGCATAAAAAAAATTCCCTTGCAACCGTTATATTGCAAGGGAAAAATTGTTGCATGGACGATGCTTTATTTTATGACACCGAAATACGAAAGCAGGGAGAGGACGAACACCGCCATGATGATGACGGGCAGAACGTAACTCATATATATACGCAGTCCTTTTTTGAATTGCAATCCCTTTCCGGTATTGACTTCAACCAAAAAGTTTTGGTATCCCCAACCGTACTTGGAAGTACAGAACAAAACGTAAACCATACTGCCGAACGGCAACAAAAGGTTGGAAAGGACAAAGTCTTCCATATCCATAATACCTTTTCCGCCGATGGTGATATTACTGAGCAAGCCGTTTCCGAAAATGGCGGGAAGCGTCAAAACGCTCATCAGGAAGAAGTTTATCAAGCAGATTTGCCATCTTTTCAACGGCGTCAATTCTTTCCAAAACGAAACGATATTCTCAAATACGGCAATCACCGTCGAGAAAGCGGCGAACATCATAAACAGGAAGAATAACGCCCCGATGATACGCCCCGCAACCGGCCCCATACTGTTAAAAGTAGCCGAAAGGGTTGTAAACAAGAACCCTGCACCGACGTTATCGGCATTGGCGGTTTGTCCCCCGTTAAAAGTATAGCAAGCGGGGAAAATAATCAGTCCCGCAACCAATGCGACGAAAGTATCGAGGGAAGCTATGGTAATGGCTTCGCCGGTGAGTTTACGTTCTTTATCGATATAACTGCCGAAAATGGCAATAGAACCGATACCGATGGACAAGGTAAAGAATGCCTGCCCCATCGCCGAAGTAACCGTCTTAAAGAAGCCCGCTTCGCTCAGTCGTTCCGCCGAAGGAATCAAATAAAAGGAGATACCTTCTCCCGCTCCAGAAAGGGTACAGGAATAAACGGCAAGCCCGACCAACAAGGCGAGAAGTGCCACCATCATGTATTTGGTGATTCTTTCCACGCCGTTTTTTAAGCCGATGGCACACACGCCAAACCCGATAAAGATGACGACGACGGTAGCCGCAACGTTTATTCCCGCATTGGTAACAAGGCTTCCGAACAAATCGCCGAGCACGGCGGGATCGGTAGACGTTCCGATACTTCCCGTCAAATACTTTATAAAATAGACGCACATCCATCCCGTAATAATGGTATAGAACATCATAAGAAGATAGTTTCCGGCAAATCCGATATACCGCATAAATCCCCATTTTTGTTGGGACTTCGGCTTTCCCTGTTGTAAAACGTGAAAGGAAGAAACGATACTTCTTTGACTGGCTCTGCCCACCGTCAATTCACAAGTCATAACGGGAATGCCCAAAATAACCAAGAAAAGAAGGTACATCAGCACGAAGAAACCACCGCCGTATGCGCCGGTCGTAATGGGAAAACGATAGACGTTTCCCAAGCCGATGGCACACCCTGCCGATATAAGAATGAATCCCAAACGGGAACTGAATTTTTCTCTGTCTTGATTAGACGTTAAGCCTTTGTTTTTCATAATACTCCTTTGTCGTACAAAATTTCGTTTATTATCTCATACTTTTCGATAGATTGCAAGACTATTCTTTACTTTTCTTGAAAATAATGTTGTTCAAGGTGGGCTACGCCGTCAGAACCGATAGTCAGTACGGTAGAACCGTTCATAGAACCGTCTTTCGTCCAGTAACACTCGTCCCCCGTCTTTACGGCGTACGTCAAACGAATACCGTCTTTGGTTTTCAGCGAAAAATCGTTTACGTGGTCGTGTCCGACAATAACGTTTTTGGTACTGCCGAGTTCCGCCATTTTTTCATACAGACCGAAGCTTTCCGCCGCACAAGCCACCATTTCGCCGAGTCGCATCTTGCCGACCGGTTCCATTTCGGCACGTCCCGTCTCGTCGGCTTCCGCCCAATCCCGATAAGCGTAATAATACTGAATAAACGGAATATGAAAAATGCAGGTCGTTTCCACCGTTTCTCCGTCGTTTTCTTTTTGCAGTCCCTTCACCAACCATTCATACCAACGTACCTGTTCGGGCGTAATACCGGCATAGCTACTGCCTATTTTGATCGTATCGTCTACCGCATCGTAGTTTTGGGCGTACACCGCCATTTCGGCGGGCAAACTCTTGCCTTCTCTTGCGTCGTAGGTGTACTCGTCCCCATCATAACGAAGTCCGCTATCACCCGAATCCATTAAAATAACCGAATGAATCACTTTTCCCGTATCTTCGTCCACGATATTGACGGAATAGTTTCCCACGCCGCCGATATTACGAGGACCTTTCCCGAATATTCCGTATTTCGAGTTTTGAACGATTTCACCCAAATAATTGAGGTCGGCGTTTCCTTGATGGTCGTGATTCCCGAACGTAATCGCCCAAGGCGTTTCAAAACCGTCCAGCACTGCGACGATTTTTTCATAATTCATTTTCGTTATGGTACCCCATGCATTATCTCCGGAAAAGGTAATTAAGTCGGGGTGATAGGTATCAATCGAATCTTTTATCGTCTTGTAAATGATGCCTTTTTTAGCCAAATCGGACGGATAATCAATCTGCGTATCGGCAAAATTCACGATAACGAAATCTTTGCCCGACTTTTTATAAAGGGTTTTCGTGGCATAATCCGACGTATACGTATCGGTTTCTTCCCAAATTTCCGTCGATTTTTCCCCTTGCGAAAAAACTATACCGTAAGCAAAAGAATTCGCTTGAACGCCGACGCAGACGGAATCGGAAACGCCGTGATAGGTAAAGACAAGTTTGTATTCTCCCAAATCGGGTTTTCCGTTGACATCGGAAAAATCAACCTCGATTTCTTCATACATTATATCTTCTTCCGTTCCGTTTACGAAATAAACAAAAGAAAAATCGTCTAACGACAAAGCCACTTCACTGCCGTATTCCACAATCAGACTTTTTCCCGTTTCCGATACCTCTCCCGTTTCACAACGAACGATAAACAAAACGACATCGTCGGTTTTTTCCCGTTTGTCACAGGCAAACAGACAGAACGTCATGATAAAAATCACCACTATCCAACAACTTTTTTTCCACATAAAACACTCCTTATCGTATCAACGACTTGCATACCAATAACCACACAACAGACGGGAAGCACCCATCCGTTTATATCTACGCCGTAAGAAAATATCGGCAAAAGAAATAACAAAAAGCCAATCCCTTTATTCCCGACGGAATGTACGTTTTCGACGTTTTTCTCTCGCAGTGCGACTACGCTCATCCCCATTCCTTTTACTACGCCCGTTCCCAAAAGGATACCGATACTTATTTTCGACAATTCCCATACCGGTAAAAAACAAAGGATGGAAACCATGCAAAAGAGAAGGTCGGAGACGGTGTCCAAAACACTCCCAAACGGGCTTTGCGTGTTCGTTTTTCGTGCGACAAACCCGTCTAACATATCGGACAAACCCGCCACAAGATACACGCATAAGAAAGAAATGCCGTACGGTAAAAACAACATCCCTACCGACAAAACCATTCGCAGGACGGTCAACACGTTGGCGGGGTGTTTCACCTTGCAAAAAACTCCTCTTTGGTGATACCGTACACCGAAACCGTTCCTTCCCGTTCGTCCTCGTACTCGTAAAGCAAGCGCATCCCGTTTTTCAGAGCAACGCCTACCGAAGGAAAATTACTTTTGTGCATATACGAGAATACTTCTTGAAACGGCGTATTGTCAAATAGCCATTTCATCGTAGCCAAAGCTCCTTCGCTCGCAAAACCGTTTCTTTGTCGGTCTTTTCGGATATGATACCCGATTTCGGGAAGAATAAACCCGTTGACGTTTTGCATCGTCAAGCCGCAGTCCCCTATCATTTTTCCCGTTTCCTTCTCGATAACCGCCCACAACCCGAAGCCGAAGACTCGATACCGTCGTTGATTCCGGTTTATCCAGTTTTTCACCCTACCTTCATCGAAAGTATAAGGATAGTGTTGCATAATACTGCTGTCGGCAAGGACGGCAAAAAGGTCGTCACAGTCGTCCTCGGTCATCTCACGCAAAATCAGTCTTTCGGTTTCA
>DCGI01000061.1:5334-9507 GCA_002315475.1 Christensenella sp. UBA1782
AATACCCGTCCGCAATGGCGTGATTGAGCCGTACGGTTACGGGCATCCTGTATTTCCCGTCCTCTTCTCGATATTTTCCCCAGTTGACGATGGGTGCCAAATAAAGATACCCGTCCGGCAATTCCACGTTGAGAGCGTCGTACGAAAACCACTTCAAATAGGAAGCATCGAACCAATTGGGATGATTTTGGGCATCCAACAGATAGTCGTCGGTTCCTTTTGCTTTTTCAATATCGCTTATCGCAGTCAAATAAAAAGTATGGTAATCGGGCGAAAAATGCGAGTATACGGGGGTGCATGTTTCCGTTTTTTCCCGAAAAACGTAGTGCAAGGGATGAATCACGTCGTAAACGCGGATTTCGTTCTTTTGCCAATCGTAATAGCAACGAAAATCCTCGCGGGAATTCAAAACTTTGCTCAAAATATATAAAAAATTCAAATAGAATTTCGTATCCGTTTCGTGTGAATATGCCCGCAACTGCGTCACGTCGATCCTTCCCGTCATGGAAACCGAACATTTACAGTCTTCGGTAAAATGGCGGTACACCCCTTTTCGGTAATAGTTTTTTAAGTCCAGAACGGTATAGGTATCCATTTATTTTTTTAACCCCCGAAGATACTGTTTTTGTTCGTCGGTTATTCGATAGCTTTCCAAAGCCTTCTGAATGGTCTTGTTATGCACCCAACGGGATAAACGGTTTTGTTCGAGATAGGGCAACGTTGCCGCCCATTGTTTGGAAAGAGCGGTAGCGTAATACCACGCAAGCATCATATTAACGTAGTATTCTTCACTTTGCACCGTAACGGGTATCTCTAAGTATTCCGCCCTAAAATCGGCGTCAAGATAAAAATTCATCAGCATTTCCACGCCGAACCGTATGGTATACGTATGGGAACTTTTTACCCACTCTTTTATTTTTACGAGCAATTCTGCTTTGTGTTTTGCAAAAATATTCGGTCGGGTACTGTCGCAAACCGCCCAATTATCGACATACGGCAAAAAAGCCTCTACCAAACGCACGCATTCGTCATAATCCTTCTTCAAACACAGCAACATACCGTGCAACATGTTTTCATCGTAATAGGTATGCGGTAATTCCCCCAAAAACCCTTCGGCTTCGGGTTTTCCGTTCAACACCTTTGCGAGCTTTCGTACGTCGGGATTCTGGACGCCCAAAAACTTATTTCGATCGATGTTCGGCGTCAGTTTCGCAATAAATTCGGCATAGGTCGGATCTGCCTCTTTTTGTAATTCTTCCAATATAATCATGGTGGTATTATACCATATTTTTCTAAAATAAAAAAGTACTTTTTTATCGGCTTCTTTCCCTTACATAAAAAACAAGGCGTCGAAATTCAATTTCGACGCCCTGTCTTTATTGGTGATTTTTCGCGTCCTTACGCATTTTCCTTTTTGTTTTTAACAAGGAATTTGAAAATGAGATAAAGAGCAAGCGTAATAACGGTCAGTACGCAAGAAGCTATAAACATATACAAGCAAATTGCACAACTCGACAAGAACGTAATCAACAGATACATCAATACCGAATCAATGGCAGCGAGTGCAATCATGATAATGGAGGTAGCATCCTTTTGATCCTTGTTCTTCAACATTACGTACAGGACAATGCCCAAACGAATGAGAATCAAGACAAGCCATGCAAGTAAATACCAATGCAACGTACAGCTTTCTCTCTCGACGAACACGAATTCCACAAACTCACCGGAAGTAATTTCGTAATATCCGTTTTCATCCAATTTCTTTTCGTCGAACTTGATTTCGGTCACCGAACCGTCTTCGGCGATTTGCAAAATCTTGGTGATCTTCTTGGTGTCGATCTTATCGCTGACAGCCATCTTGATGGTAAACTGTCCGGCACCCAAAGAGGAAGACAAGACTTCGGTTTCTTTTTCGTCTTCCAACAAACTGAATTTGACTTTGTAAACGAGAGAAATCAGTTCGTTTTCTTGCAAGGTGACCTTTTCGGCTTCGGCAGTAACGAATTCCTCTTTCTCGGTCGTGCTCAAATTCGATACGACGGTGGAATCAACGGTATAAGTCAAGCGGGAATCAACGCCGTTTTCGCAATCGGTGATTTCCAAATCTTTCTTGACCGCTTCGCCTTCTTCCTTCGTTGCAATGGTCTTGGCACGAATCGTCAACGTAGCCGTCTTGGTTTCGGGTTCGTTATAGTGTGCGGTATCTACCGTAAAGACGGCGGAAATCTTATAGTTTCCGGCTTCTTTTACGGAGGTAAATACCGTCCCGCCCAATAAGTAACGGACGCTTACGCCTTCGGGCAACACGCCTTCGATACCAATGGTATGATCTTCTCCGTCGAACAATACCGATTCGTCTTCAAAGAGGATTTCGCTCAAATCATAGCTACCTTTCTTGACGGTTACGTCTACGGTCTTAGAAGCCGCATAGTAGTTTTCCGTTTCGGGCGAGGATACCGTTACGATATAGTCACCGATTTCGGTAAAGGTATTATTGGTGTATACCGGTTTCGCTTCGATATGATCCAAAGTCGCTCCGCTGTTGACACTTTGTTCCTTTCCGTTATAATAGTACGTCTTGGTAATGCCGCTGACGTCGATAGACGCCGACTTTTTGGATACGTGGATGGCTACCGTAGCTTCTGCTTTCTTGTAGTTCTCCGTCTGCGGTGCGATGATCTTGACGTAGTAGGTGCCCGAACCGACGTTGGTAAACTTATTATTGGTATAGATGAGTTTGCCTTCGTTATGGTTTTCAATGTAGGCACCCTTCGATACAATCTGTTGTTTACCGGTATAGGTGTATTCGGTCTTTACGTCCGAAGTATTGATGACGGTTTCCGCTCTTTCGATCGTCCATTCAAAATCTTCCATAACGACGTCGTTATAGCTTTCGGTATCGAACTTGAAAGTGGCGTTGGCGGCATAGGTACCGGCGTAAATCTGTTCGTTTCCGATATACCCTTCTACCGTCAATCCGGCAGGCAAGTTGGTCATGATGATCTTCTTGATCGTTCCGTCAAAGACAAACTTGCTCTTATCGTATGTCCATTTAATACCACTCAAGTCGAAGTCGGCTTTTACGATTTGCCAATACAGCTTATAACGATCCATATCTATCTCGTTATAGTTATCCTTATCGTAAGAAAGGATGACTTCGGCGGTATAAGTGCCTACTTTCGTTGCTTTATTGCCGATATAGGAAGCTACGGAAACGCCGCTCGGCAATCCGCCGAGAGTAACGGTCTGAGCCGATCCGTTATAAACGAGAGTATCGGTACTCCACGTTACGTTATTCATATCGTAATAAGCTTTTTGAATATCGTACGTTTGCGTCAAAACGGCATCCTCTTCTTCTTCCATACCCTTAATAACGTAGGACTTCTTGTCGGTTGCGGACAGGGTATACTTTAAGGTATACGTTCCCGCATTCTTAAACCGTTCTACCCCTTCGGTTTCACCGCGATAGCAAGCCACCGTCTTCAATTCCGTCACTTCGCCGAGTGCGTTGATAAAGGTTGCTTTGACTTTGCTCGCTTGGTCTTCTCCGGTATAGGTAAAGATATTCTTGGCATAAACCACGTTGACGACTTTCTTCGTAATGGTCAAACCGTCTTCGATTTTCATTTCGAAGGACGCGTAGGTTTCGTCTTCGGGACGGGTAATAACTACCGTATACACGCCTACTTCTTTGGCGGCAACTTTGATATTGTTCTTATTACGGAAGGTAATCACGAATCCGTCGAGGTCGGAACCTCTTACGTTATAGGTTTGGTTGGCACCGTTATAAACAAGGGTTTGTTTATCTTCGATAACTCCGATGGTCGCTTTGTCTGCCCAAATGGCATACAAGATAGTATCGGCAGTTCCGGTGAACTTGGCATTTGCCGCAAACGAAGCACCGTTACCGTCCTGTTGCGTATTCCAGTGGCTGAAGTACTTATTGGTATACGTCAACTTAACGGGATCCGGTAAGGTCACTTGCAAACCTTGCAAGTTGCTGACCGTCGAAACGATTCCTTTTGCACCGTTCTTATCGAAAGAAACGGTATAAGCGGAAACGGCGTCGGTACATTTCACAAAGAGCGTCTTGGTGTTGATACCCGAGCAGGCCTTGTACGTAATCTTGCAGAAATACTGCTTCGACGTGGTTACTTTTGCTTGGTCGATGGT
>DCGI01000049.1:0-382 GCA_002315475.1 Christensenella sp. UBA1782
GCATCCGGCAAGTTTTCTCTCATCCGCTATTCCGCAGGTCTGCCTCCCTTCGAAAGCGTGCATAAGTTATATCACGCCCCCTGTCCCACTTTTGCAAAAATTGGCAAAAACCGGCTGACGTCCCCCGCTCCACTCCTCGTCTTATTCCCCAAACATATCCGTTTCCCGCAAAATTCAGTAGTTTTCCCTCAAAAAACAGCCCAACAATTCCTCAAAAAAACTTTTTCACAAAATATCATTTCCCCCTCTGTTCCGTCCGTTTCCTCCCCTCTCTCCGTCTTTTCCCTGCATTTTTTCATAACTTCTCAATTTTCTCTTGCTTTTTTCCCACAAATACTGTATACTATAACCTGCTCGTGGGGGTATAGCTCAGTTGGCTAGA
>DCGI01000049.1:402-2638 GCA_002315475.1 Christensenella sp. UBA1782
AGAGTGCTTGACTGGCAGTCAAGAGGTCATGGGTTCGAATCCCATTATCTCCACCAATTAAAAAAAGACGGTTTTTGCCGTCTTTTTTGAGTTTTTAAAGATTTTTATTCACTATTTCTACTTCTTTCAGAATCGTTTCGTTGGGAGAACTTGATATTGTTTGTTTATTAAGGTAGTAAGTCGTTGTTGTTTTTGTCATTGTATGACCAAGCCAAGCCTGTATTGTTGTCTCCCGAACCCCCAACTCATAGCACATTAAAGAGAACGTACATCGCAAAGAACGCACCGAAAATCCTTTCATGCCGATTTTCTTCATATGACGAGTAAATTGCAAATAAACATAATTTGAAGTATACTTCGAAAGATATTTCTTGTAATCGGGAACGGTTAGCAACGCCCAAGCAAGTTTATCAAACAAAGGCATTATACGATCGGAACGTTCCGTCTTAGTACCGTGAATATAAACGAGCTTTTTTTGAAAGTCAACATGAAAGCCATTCGGAGAAACTATCTCACTACGTCTTGCCCCGGTACAAGTAGAGCTGTAAACATTAAGAGCATAATATTTATCAATGTTTTCATAAGACTTATTTTTTTATTTGACAATAACAAAATTTATGATATACTTTCTAAAGAAAGTGAATTTCGATTGAAACATATCGTCTGCGGTGGCTTCGGCTTACGCCTTTCACTTTCTTTTTTTATGTCTATTAGTAGACTTTTTATATCTTTTAATCAAAGTACGTATTATAGGAAAATCCTCAATAGAAAAGCTATAACCATCTAATATCTTAGAATACTATTTCTTATTACCTGTTTTAGGTTTTACTTCTACATAAGTTTCTTTTACGCCACCTTTCTTTGGATTGTGTTTTAGCTTAATAAACTCCGTAAAAGATATTGAAGATAAACTTTTTTAATAACGTATAAAAATAAGCATTTATGCTTATTTATGACCAAAATTAAACTGGCGGTCAAAAGGTCATGGGTTCCATTATCTCCGCCAAAATAAACCTAAACCGAACACCTAGTTCAGTTTAGGTTTTATTTTTTGTGAAACCTATGTGGGATTTGAACGGGTAGGTATCGGCAAAGCCGACAAACAGTCCGATGGACTGTTTGCTACCCCGGCGTGATAGGTGCAACGGAGTTGTTGCGAAGCAACCTTGACTCACTCAAGGCACCGGAGCAAATCCCTGCTTCTCCAACAATAGCAACCAATCGGGGCTAAAGAATTCCGATTGCAACGCACTCGGAAAATGATTTACTACCAAGCTATACCAAAAATCATGGAAAAAGCTCATTATTATTGCAACCGATAGCGTCGCACTAGCGACCTTACCGACCATATTGGCTTTAATAAGCTTGCTGTAGTTTGCCATAAAGAATCCGCCTGCTACCATAAAGCCCTCTTTTAATAGCAGAACAAGTATATAAGCCCAATGGATAGATATTTCCTACTATTACCAAGGATAGTATTGCCATACAGTGCATAAACTTGTCGGCAAACGGGTCGAGCATCGTACCCCAATCGCTCGTTTGATTGAATCTTCTTGCAATCCAACCGTCAAACAAATCGGCGCTTGCGGCAACGACCATAATTATCAACCCGATTATCGGGAAGCCTCCCGGGAAAGTCTCCGATTGACAAATATAAGTATCCCTTTTGATAATGATACCATAAAATCGGCGTCGCCAAAAATCTTAAGTACGTTAAGATATTAGGTATTGTAAATAGTTGTTTTTTTTAGATCTTCTTTTCTCATTGTTGATCTTTTTCCTAATTGCTTTTTCCCCACGAATTGATATTATACTACTTTATTGCTTATATTTCACCATATATTATATAGCCAATCCTATTTCTTTTGCTTGCTCTTCTAATCCGTTAAATATTTCTCTATTTTCCGAGTTTCGCTTCGGAACGATGTCCGTTTTAGCGCCGTTTTTAAGCATATATACGGTACATCCGTCGCAGAAATAATCAAGCGCCTTAAACGAATACTTATAAAGGTCTTTATGTACTTTTTCTTTTCTGGAATTATATGCCAAAAACGACAAGGATTGCGAATACATTAGCTTAACGCCGTCAAGCTCTACGCAAAAATCGTTATCGTGTTCGTGCCCGAAAATAATAGCCTCGGTGCTACCGGCTTTTTTGACGGCATCAAAAAATCCGGTATCTTGAGAATAGCACGGGGTTTCCATTCTATATCCAAAAATGTGATTATCGGTATAC
>DCGI01000049.1:2673-28572 GCA_002315475.1 Christensenella sp. UBA1782
GCCGTATATGCTTGACCCAAAGGTATATGGAAAAACACCAACGACTTGGGAGTAACGCCGTCGTTCTCTTCGGTAAGCTCGCCAATTCTTCTCGTGTACCATTCTATTTGGGATGGCTTAATAAAGTCGTCTCTTCCGTCGGTTTTTACCACGCCGAACTTTTCATACCATTCTTCGGGAGGGTTGGAGATTCCACTATCCATCATGATAAGGCTTTCTATTATTTGACCTTGGCTACCTTTAACGTTTATGATATGGTTGCAATAGCCGAATCCTGCAGACTCATCGTTATCAATAAGGCAATGCTCATAGGCTTTAAAAAAGTCTGCGTAAGCCTTTCTGTCGTTTAAAGCCGATTGCTCTTCGCCAAATAGATACTCGTATCTGTTTTCGCAGTTATTTTCCCCGTCGTGGTTACCAAGCGTGAACGTCCAAAATTGATTTCTCGCTTCAAAAAACTCGGCAACTATTTTGTGCATGGAATAATCCACATTACCCGTATCTCCGGCATTTACAGCCAAATCTCCGTTTACAACGACAAAATCGGGGTTCTCTCTTTCCAAAATTCTAGAAAGAATTTCTAAAGTAAAGCCGTAATTTTTATCACTTGATAAATGCAAATCGGTAACGGAAATAACTTTAAAGGGATTGTCGGAAATATCGCCGTTTGGTAGTCTTTTGACAAGATAAGGAGTTTCGGCGTCGGTATGGTATTCCACAACGCCCGAATAAGTAGTCGTATCGTATTTTGAAGAATCGAAATCCTGTCTACGATGTGTATAAATTATTACGCCTATACTTACTATTGCAATTACTAAAATAGCGGCAACTATTCCTAAAACTATAGCTCCTGCTTTGCCGTTTGCATTTTTACCGTTCATAAGCTCGTAACTTCTCCTAAATACTATAATCTTTCATATTATATATTACGTATTATTAAAAGGCAAATGTTTGGCACAAATATTGAATTCTTACGATTTTTATGATATCATACGGATATTCTGAAAAGGTTATTGATTTTAATTTTAGTTATGATATTTCCGGTTTTTTATATACGAAAATCATTATTTTTTATGCCCGTCTCAAACGATTCGGGCAACTATTTTATGAAAAACTCTCATTTGCATTTTTTTCTCGGGTTGGTTTGTTGTTCGTCGCATATTGAACAAACTTGACATAAAAAGGCATATTGTGCTATATTTACTACATACATATAGGTTTGCCACGGAATTAGAGGATTCCAAAAGGATAAAACTATTATGGGTAAAGGTTTTTTTCTCCGACAGAATCGAATAAGCCGATAGGTATATTCTTTTCAAAAAATATAGAAATTGATAAGAACATGAAAAATTGCGATAGGTAAACTATGGAATTGACGGAAATCATAGAGCAATATAAGTTATATAGAGAAATTGCCGTACGGATTGATTTAATAACGATCGGTATCAATCTATGCGTTTTATTGGTGTTGTTTTTGCAGACAAAAAGGGTGGATAAACGACTGAAACAAGGGTTTATTATGCATATAGCCATTGTCATCATACTCTTGCTTACCGAAATAGTATCTTGGACGACCATGTTTAACGTGCAATACCTTACTTTGTATAAAATCATGGTTACGTCGGATTATATTTTATACTTGATTATGCCGATAACGACCTTTCAATTGATTCACAAAATCATAGAGCACAGAGTTCATATCAACAAAACTTTTTATACAATATACTATTCTCTGTTTTTTTGTTGCGCATTGCTTTTATTGATACCGCAATTTCGAGATTTAATCCTTCATTTCAACGATGAAATCGTCGGATACAGTCTTACGCCCGTCAGCAAGTATTATTTTCTGGCGGAGATTGTGCTGGTCGCCGTCGGAATCGGTATCGGACTCAAAAATGCCAAAAAAATAGGAGTTGTCGATACCGTTATCGTACTCTTGTTTTTGAGCATACCGGTCGTCACTTTATACATTGACTATTGGTGGGCGTCTACGATAGGAATGTTATTTATGAGCTTTACCATCCTCTTGTTGATCGGTTTAACCTATCAAAAACGATTAACACAGGAACGAGACCAAAAAGCCCAACGTTTGGTAGAATTGGCGGATACGAAAACAAAATTGTTGTTATCGCAAATACAACCGCATTTTTTATACAATACTCTGACAACGTTAAAATTTTTATGTGAAACCGAACCTCGAAAAGCGGCGTCCCTTTGCGATAGCTTTTCGGGATACTTACGGGCAAACATCGATGCCGCCGACGATGACGGATTGGTTCCCTTTGAAAAAGAACTTGCCAATATAGAAAACTATTTGAAGATAGAAAAAGCGAGATTTGACGATAGAGTGCAATATGTTTTTGACATACATGAAAAAGATTTTGCTGTCCCCGTATTATCCATACAAACGATTGTGGAAAATGCGGTAAAAAAAAGGTATTTGCAAAAAAATGGAAGGGGGAACGATAACGGTGTCAACAAAAAGTATCGGAGATTTCGTCGAAATAAAAGTCGTCGATGACGGCGTCGGGTTTGATATAACAACGTATAAGTCCGACGGCAATAATCACGTAGGATTAACCAATACGAAGCAAAGATTGGATAGGATAGGCGGAGAAATCACCGTTGAGAGCGAAATAGATAAAGGTACGGTCGTTACCGTCGTCATCCCGAAGGGGGAATACTAAATGAAAATATTTGCCATAGACGACGAAAGAGCATCTTTATACTTTTTGAGTCAAGCCATTCAAGAGGCGTGTCCGAACGATGATTTGAAAACGTTTAAGAATTGCATGGATTTTTTAGATGCCTTTCAAAAAGAATTGCCCGATATTGTCTTTTTAGACGTGGAAATGCCGAAATTCAACGGTCTTGAACTTGGTAAAATGCTAAAAGAAATAAAAAGTGATATCAATATCATCTTTGTGACGGCATATCGGCAATACGCGGTAGACGCTTTCGGTCTGAATGCCAGTTCTTATATCGTAAAACCGGTCAATAAAGAGCAAGTCCTCAACGCCATGCAGAATTTAAGGTATGACGTGGTCCAAGAAAAAGATATCACGATAAAAACATTCGGGAATTTCGATATTTCCTATAAAGGAAAACCCGTCATTTTCCGATCGCCCAAAAGCAAAGAGGTACTTGCTTACTTGGTAGATCGACAAGGTGCGGTAGTAACCAAAAAAGAAGTAGGTGCCGTCGTCTACGAAGACGATTATTCTTTAAGCACGCAAGCCATGCTCTCCAGAAACATAAAATACTTGGAAGAAGACTTGATACGTGCCGGAATAATAGGGTTTGTTATCGTAAACAGCGGTTCTTATTCGGTAAACTTATCTATGGCGGATTGCGATTTAACAGAGTATTTAGAAAACGATTCTTCTTTATTCACCGGCGAATATATGGAACAATACAGCTGGGCGGAAGAAAGAAAATTCAACTTGAAAACCAAAAAATAGAAGCACGTACCTCGACTTTTTCTACAAAAATCGAAAAATACCCTTAAAAGTTATAACGGAGTTAAAGTGCATTTTTTACAATAGGGCAGACTTATGCAATAGGTCTGCTATTTTTGTATAGGGAAGGCAAAAGATGATACGCTTGCGAGACAATGAAAAAGGAACGTTGCTTTATATTATGAATAAAAATTACGAAACTCTCAAAGAGTATGAAACCCTATTGGAAAAAATCTTTCCGAACCGTCCGAAGAAATACGTAACGCATTACGGCGATTTGGAACGGCTTATACAAGACAACGTTCCAAACGTCGTTCTGTTAGACGGGGACAGTCCTTACGGACTGATAACGGCGAAAAAAATCAAGAAAGAGAACAAAAATATCAAAATAATCCTTTCTTCTTCCAAAGACAACGTGGCGTTGGACGCTTACCAAAACGGAATAGACGGATATCTGAAAAAACCGTTTACCGTAGAAACAATCAAAAAGATATTAGAAACTATTCAGTAAAGAAATCGGAGGTTACCGTGAAAAAAACAATTCCATCAAAACTCTTCCTTCTGCTTATCTGCGTGTTTACCCTTTGCATCCTGTGCTTCGGCGTAACGACAAATGCCGAAAAGGCGTACGCGGAAGTGACCTATACCGTTGATTTTACCTATAACAATGCTACGGTAAAAGTGGACGGCGATACAAAAAACTATGATATGAATTCGGTTTTTACAGAACTGACTATACGGGAAGAAATCATTGATATCCAAGTTTTTGATGCAAACGCAAAACAATTTGATAACGATATCGTCAAAAATTCAAAAGGCGATATTCTATTTGATATTACCAAAAACGGAAATAAATGGATATTAAATATCTATCATCCGTTTTTAGACGAATTCACGTTAAATGCCTATTCGGCAAATACCGTTTATCGTCTTTCAGTAACGGATCCTACCGCTCTCCCGAGTAACGGTTATACGATTTCTTACGAAACAAACGACGGTTCAACCGTTGCCGATTTGACCAATCAAACAAAAATCGTTTTTCCGGCAGAAAATCCGACAAAGGAGGATAATATCTTTGACGGTTGGTACACCGATAGCACTCTGAAAACCAAAGCAACGGCCGGAACATCCATATCGGCAAATACAACGCTGTATGCAAAGTGGAAAATTGACACAACCCGGTTAATAGCAAATATACAAGAGGATATTGGCGTGAACGATGTAAATTACTCTGCCATACAAGACGACTTGGAATATTTTGAAATTGATACTTCGGCTTATACCACTTGGCTATCCAAAGCGAACGACTATCTTGCTCATTTAGACGATCCTACACAAGAATACTATAACGAAGCACTTCAATTTTCCTCAGACAATACCATGTTTATAACGTTGGGTACCGATTGGCCTTTAGTCATTGCCGAATACCATGACGCCATCATGGATGTTTGTGGCAATCTGAATGATGTATATACGTCTGCATTTTGGGATTTCTATTCCAATATTATCGATTCCAACGGAAGCGATGAACTCAATGCCGTCTTTTTACCGACGGCATTGGAAAGAATTTCTTCGTTTGAAAGCGATTACGTGGAATACAAAGATTTGTTTGCTGCCGATTTTCCTGCAAAAATGAACACCGGTAGCTTTTCGGGAGATTGCAACAAGGCAAACGGAATCTGCGATGCTATGGAAGGTGAACATTACGAAATATTGGATAGCGTTTCCGTCGTTACCGTCAGCACCGACGAAAATAGTAAAGCCGTCGTGAACGGCGTACTGGATATTGACAATCAGGAAGAAAACAATATCACCGTAGACGATGACTTCACCGTTACAGTGGTCGCGTCCTTCAATACCGGATATAAATTGAATCAATTTCTTTCCGATACCACGAACACCTCCGATGCCGATAATACTTTTAGTACTACCGTGTCAAGCAAAACGGTATTTATCAAAGTTTTCGGTAAAATTGCCGGCTATACGATTACGTATGAAACAAATGAAGGTTCTGCGATTGCCGATTTGAAAGGACAAACAAAGATCGTTTTCCCCGAAACGAACCCGACGAAAGACGGCTTCTATTTTGCCGGCTGGTTTACCGACAGCACTTTGAAAACCAATGCAACAGCCGGAACATCCATTTCGGCAAATACAACCCTGTATGCAAATTGGACAAAAGTTATCGTAACCGAGCCGACAAAAGATAATGACTATACGGTCGTCGTGGAAGAAAGTTTGACCGACGTATCCTATCAATGGTATAAAAATACTCCGGTAACGATAGATATAAAAGATGCAACGGAAGTGGAACTTGTTGTCGGCACGTACAACGCAAACGACAATACTTACACAACGGTATCCTATTTTAGTTTATGTCAAGCAATTACCTTTAAGGCAAAAACCGGTGTAAATGTCCGTTATACAGATTTATATGTACAATACACCTATAACGGAACGGAATACACCGTACAAGGGACGGAAAATTTTTCCAAGGGGAATCCGGCACTCGCAATCACCTTTGCAGGGGATTCGCCCATAACGGTTTCCAACGTTAAACTTTTACAATATACAAAACGAGCTTTATCGACGGAAACGAATGCTAAGCTTGGCTCGGCAACTTTGGAAGGCGTCACCTATTCTTGTGCGGTCATCAAAGATAGCAAAAACATAGCCTTTTCCGACACGCTTATCCCCAACAAGGTTACTTTTGACGGCAACGGCGCAACGGGTACGGCACCTGCTTCCATCTATCAATTGGAAGGCAGAACGATTACCCTCCCGACGTCTTCCCTAACCAAAACCGACTACAAATTCGTGGGTTGGAATACCGATAAAACGGCTACAACAAAACTCGATAGCTACACAACGGGCAATGGCAACGTAACGTTATATGCTATCTGGAAAGAAGTTTATTCTTTATATTATGAAACGTTCGGCGGAACACAATATAGTTCTTTGGTGTACCCGACGATTACTTTCCCTTACACGAATCCCGTAAAAGACAACGTAACGTTTGAGGGGTGGTATTTGGATACCGAATTCCGAGAAAAAGCGGTAGAAGGTACCGTTATCACAAAAAGCACAACGCTTTACGCAAGATTCTTGAACGTAATTACGGAGGAACCGACAAAATCGAACGATTATTCGGTAAAAATCGATACTTCGTTAAAGAACGTAACCTATCAATGGTATGAAAGCAATACGATGGACGCCGACGTCTGGAAAACGGAAAAAGCCAATCTGTACTATAGCGGTGCCGAATATCAATCCATGACGGAAACGGACGACGGAAAGGTTTATGAAGCAGCGGAAAGTTCGATGAGCATGCCCTCGTTCAACGTCTATGTATATGCCGTCAGAATCAATTGTTTGGAAAAAGGGGATATCGTTACCTTTGCAATAGATGCGAGCAATATCGGCATATTGAACGGAGAATACTCTTCGGGATATACGTATTCGATAAAGAACAACGTATGTACCTTGATTGCCGAGAACAGCGGCTATATTATCATTGCCAAGGAATCAAGGACTTCCTATGACGATGCGAAGTTCTCGCTTACCGATATTCGTATCAAGAGCGTCAAAGTGCTTGCCGACGAAACAAACGCCAAACTCGGTTCCTCTACGTTGGGAGACACCGGTTACTATTGTGTGGTAACGTTGGAAAACGGCGAAAGCGAAGTAAGCCGTTCCGTTTCTACCCATAAAATATCGTTTGACGGCAACGGCGCAACGGGTACGGCTCCTGCTTCCATCTATCAATTGGAAGGCAGAAGCATTACCCTCCCGGAAAATACGTTTACAAAAACCGGTTCGGCATTTCAGGGCTATCACACCGACAAAACCGCAACAACGGCATTATCTTCTTATACAACGGGCAACGGCGATGCCATCCTTTATGCGATTTGGAAAAACATAGAATACGATAAAGATATCACGTTTACCGTTTCCGAACTGCAATACGATGTACAAAGTTCTTCGATTTCGGTAACCGTTGACGATGACGACTTAACGGTAACGGGTATGAAGCTTTGGTTTGACGGCAAAGAAGTCGACGTTATTACGAAACCCGGTCTTTATACCATGTACGTTATCGTTCAAAACAAAGACGACGACGTTTATTTTAGCAACAATATCGATTTGTTCCAAAATCGGTATGCCGGCAATATAGACGTTTTGGGAAATACCCTGTATTGGAATCCTTTGGAAATGGTATTCCCGTTATCATGGGGTGTCCGATCTTGCGATATAACCGCTGATACCGAGTTCTTCGGAGGCGAATCCGACCATACCGAACAAAATACGGTATTGGGAAATAGATTTTATTTTTATTTAGACGGTTATGCGATAACTTATGACGATAACGTCGAAGATTCTTCCGTTTCCGATATGCCGACCGATTCAAACACGTATTTAGAAGATACGCCGCTGACGATTTCTTCTGCAATTCCGACAAGAACGGGTTATCAATTCATGGGTTGGTCCTTCCGTCAAAACGGTGAAGTCATTTCCGGCACCGATAAAATTACCGAAGACGTCACCCTGTATGCCGTATGGCACGAAAAAACCGCTGTCGTTCTTGCCGAATCCGCACAGACGTACACGTTCAACGGACAAGCGCAGCGTTTTGCATTACAAGGTACTCACAAAGCTATCGGAAACTTTTTAATCCGTTACTATACGGGAGATACTTGGAGCGCAACGGCTCCTACCGACGTAGGCTCCTATAACGTAAAGATCGAAAGAGCGGAAGACTCCGTATACAAAGCTTATGCAAAAGAGATTGCCGACGGACTCGTTATAGAAAAAGCCAATGCCGTCATTTCGGTAGACCAAACGACGATAGAAAAAACTTATGGCGAAGTATTCGTTCTTCCGACGGCTTCTTCGACGTTCGGCGTGGTTTCTTGTGACAAAGAATCGACCGATTGCCTTGCTGCAGGTACGTATACCGTTACCTACACCGTCGACGGAACGGAAAACTATTACGGCGACAGAAAAACGGTCAACGTAATTATCGACAAACTTGCCGTAAACGAGCCGATTGTCGTAGGGACGTATAAATATACGGGAGATGCGCAAACGGTACTTTTGACGGGCGTAGAAAGCTATATGACGACGTCGGACAGCTTGTCGCAAACCGATGCCGGAGCATATACGATAACGTACGTTCTTGACGATAATCACTCTTGGACAAACGATAGCGACGGAACCGTTCTTTGGGAAATAAAAGCCCTCGCTATCCAACCCGAAACGCAAGACGCAGGAGAAAATCCGCAAGTTACGGTATCTCTTGACGACGGCTTCACCAGCGATATAACCGTTACGGTCGAAGTGACGGTGGAAGCAGACCTGGAAGCAACGCTATTATCCGTAGATTATTACAATCTCGAAAACGGAACCGTCCAACTGCAATCCCATGAAAAAGTCGGCGTTGTTTTTGATGTAAAACTACTTCAAACGATAAACGGCGAACAAAAAGAAATACAGCCGAGCGACATTCAAGAAGGTGCCGTAATCAAAGTACAAATGTTGATTCCCGACAGTATCGACACCGCAAAGGTAACGAGAATCCTTCATGTCCACTCCGCAAACGATATAGAAGAAATCGAATTCGATGCAAGCAAAATCGTTGACGGCTACTATGAAGTAGAGATTGACAGACTCTCGGAATTTGCCTTCATCTACAAAACAGAAGAACCCTGTATCATACACCGGTTCTTGCTCGGCTTACTCCTTGCCTTGCTTATCTTTACGGCAGTCCTTTGGTTTGCTCTGAAAATAAGGAGTTTCCGAACCGAAACAACCAAAGTCCGCATCACCCCTATCGTCGGATTCAGTCTCCATTTCACAGGCTTGGTAGTTTTATCGATTCTGTCAAAATGCCTTATCTGCCTCTCCCTCGCTATCGTCAATGCAACGGTGCTTGTCGCCTTGATTCTTCTTTACGTTCTCTATAAACCCAAGAAGTCGGTCAGTTAATAACTTATCGGGAATTATCGAATCACGTTCCTGCGCATACGGTTGATAAACTCGGTGACGGAGACCATTTCCACGTCTTCGTCAAAGCCGTCCCGCAGTGCGGCAAAGATAGCGGTATTGTCGACGTCTACCGAAGAAAGATTCAGTCTTACAAGGTTTCCGTTTTCGTCCAAACCACTCCAGCCATGTACAATAATGAAAGTATAGGCATCCGTACTCGTCTTATCGGTAGACATTTCGTTGATTTCTCGCACGATGCAGTCGATTGTGTTTTTTTCACTGTTGAAGGGCGTACCTTCATCGTACCAAACCGAATACTTGGCGGAAACGACGGGTTTATCGTTCGACCAACATACGGCACCGCGATAGCCGGCATACAGGGCGGTGTAGTCGATAAAAAGACATCCGTCCACGTCGTCGTAGACGGTGTAGGTGTCGAAATACTCTTGCAAAGCACCGAAGTCGGACGGTACGTCCACCACGCCCAAAAACGCCGAGTCGTCCATGATTTCCAACACGTGCGTTTTCGTTTCGTGCATGAGAGCTGCGAGGGTTTTCGTCACCTGTTCCCACGCCTCGGTATCCGTCCATTTGCTCGGATAGGTATAGCCGATAGAAGAGAGCTGGTAGCAAAAATCGTCGGTAACGGTCATGCGGTCGTAGCACTCCAACAGAAATATCGGCGCAATCTCCACCATGCTTCCCGCAAGCCCCAAATTGTACTGCAACGTTTCATCCCGCAAAGGACTTTGATAGTAATGTGAGCTCATGATGGATTCGGTACAGAATCGCACGTTATCGGCGTCGGAGAGCATAACGCAAACGGTGTGTTTGGGGGTTGCGTCGTCGGAATAGACGGTTGTCCTTTTTTGCACTTCGCCGTCCGTCAAAACGTCGGAATCGACCGTTGCGTTCTGCAAACGGAATCCCGAAAGCACCGAAAGATTCGCCGTATACCGCGTATAGATAAAAGTCGTGGCGTACCGAGCACACGCTTGCACGAAGGCGTTTTCGGCGTGTTCCCCGACACTCCCGATACAGACGGAGTTTCTCGGCATCTTTTTCAAATGATCTTCCAGCTCTACGATGCTAACGTCGTTTTCGGCAATCCAAGCGTTATTCATGATGCCCAAATCCCAAAGTTGCGACATATAAACGTCTTCGCTATAGCCCGTAAAATTCTCGGAAAAAGCATCCAGCAGAATCAAAAGATGACGGTCGAGTTTGTCGAAATACTCCGAAGAAAGGAAGGCGTCCTCCGTCCATCCCGTCGCATCGAAAACCTGTTTCCACCCGTACCGTACGGCGACCTCAAGCATGGATTTTCCCAACATGACGGCATTTTTTTGATGACAAAGATTGGCGGCGACAAGGGTAGATTCTTTATCGTTCTCATCGAACAGAATATAGTTTTCTATGCGGCTCCCGTAGATTTCCAGAAGTTCGTCTTGCGTATTTACCTTTTGTTGCACCACGTTCGGATAATACTTTTCTATACACGACAAATGCTGTGCGGTGTATTCCTTACTGTTGTTTAAGTCGCTTTCGTATAATATCTGGTCGGAAAATCGCATAGAGGTATACGCCTGTAAACTGTTATGAAACAGCACTTCGGCGGTCGTCTTCGGCTCTTGGGTATAGACGTACAGTTTTTCGACGGCAACCCCTTGTACGAAGTATCCGTTGTCTGCCGATAGGTAAAGTTCCTGCGTCCTCTCCCGAACGGAAATTTCAAAGAGTCGATAAAAATATCCGGGTATCGTCATACCGAACAAGACGAAAATCGCCGCCGTAAGACAAGCTATTGATTTCTTTGTTTCCTTTTTGGAAAAGACGAACCAAAACGGAACGGCTACGTAGACGATACCGACCGCAAGTGCGGGAATGAACTTTTGAAAACCGATCAAACCGATCATCAAAAGAAGGAAACTTGCACAATAGACACCCAAAAGAATTTTCATCCCTTTTGCGGTAAATCTGTCCCGCAAAGTATTCTTCGCAAACAGAACGTACAATAGAAAAAACGCAAGGAAGAACACCGCGTGCACAAGGGTATCCGCAAACAGTCCGTACACGAAGGCACGTGACAAAGCCGCCTGCAAGACTACCGTCAATACGGCAAAGACGGACATAAAAACAAAGCTCTTTTTTTTGTCGATTTTTTTCATACAAATTCTCCTTTTTATCGTAGACGCAATGCCATTTTTTGAACACAACAATAGCGGTTTCGGGTTTCTTTTACTAAAGAAAGAGATACCTAAATTCGATTCTTCTTTTATTCTTCCGCAGTAAGATCGGCAAAGATGCCTTGCAAGGTATAATACGATTTTTTCGGTGTACCGTTGACGTCCAAAAGTCCCCAGCCCGTTTCTACGGGACAATCGACCTGACCGCAAACGTAACAAACGTTTCCGTCTTGTAACTGATAAATAAAAGCTCCGCAAAGGTAATCGGCTTCTTCCATTTTGTCAAAGTACTCGACAAAGAAATCGGACTGTCCGTCCTGCGTATGATCCAGTCCTTTCAGCTGATACCCTTCTGCAAGTTCACAGTATAAATGCCCTGTCACGGAATCGAAAAGCATGGATGCCATTTCCTTTTCAACAGCGATTTTTTCATCTTCCGTCATGCTTTCCGACCACCCGCAACTGACCTCAACGTAGGCTCTCAGTTTTTGCGGAAAAGCCTCATTTCCAAGTATCTCCGTCACGTGTTCTCGTGCGTACTCCTCGGCTTCTTGCAGTGTTTCTCCTTGACTTCCGTAAGAGAGAAGGATCTCTTTTTTTTCGGAATCGGTTTTGGGTTGTCCCGTACTCATATAACCGAATTCGTTTATCATGATCGGACGATCGGTCAGTTCGTAGACATACCGAAACACCACAAACGCCAAATCGATACGGTCGAAAACGGCATCGAAGCACCCCAAATAGAGATCCACCCCGACGTAGTCGACGTATGCGTTATACGGTTTCATCGCCTCTAAAACGTATCCTATGTTGTTGGTTGCGAGGTTATAGCCAATAACGATATCCCCCCGATACCGATACATCGCTTTGAGCTGAATACCCATAAAATCGGCACTTTCCCGAATGGTGAGCGGCGCGCGAAAATAGTCTACGCCCATTTCGTTGGTGACTTGAAAAGCATTTACGCAGCCTTGCAAATCCTCAACGTAAAAACGGGCGATTTTCATGATTTCTTTTTGACCTTTTTCCGTTCTCGGATCGTATCCCGCTTTGATATAATCGTCGGGATACGGCGTAACGGCAAGCACTTTTATACCTCGATCCCGATAGGACTTCGCTTCCTCTTTGAAAAACAAATAGTCGGGATTTTGCGTTCCGTCCGCAAGAAACGGCAAGGCGTCTATATCAAACCGTACCCAACCCACGCCCAAATCTTCCAAAACGTCGTACGCACAAACGGGGTGACACACCCCGCAGGCGAAACCGCCGATTTTTCGGGTAAAAACTTCGGCACTATGCCCTTCGTCAAGATCGTAAAGCGTCGTTTGATAGTCGTCCTCCGTCCAGTCGTACAGTTCGTCCCAATACGCCGTTGCTCTCGCAAGCCACCCTTCGCACGATGTACCTTTGCCCACGCCGCAGCCGTGATAGACTCCTTCGGCTTCTTCATAGCGGTACGGAACGCCGTTTTCCTGTAATTTTTCACACAAAACACGACTGTGCGACCATGCGGGCACGATGGTATCGGCGGTTCCGTGCATTAGATAACACGGCGGGTAGTATTCGGTAACGTAAAGAGGCACCTGCATTTCGGAGAGGTCGGCTCCTTCCAAAAACGCTTCTTGTCCTTGTTCGTTCAAAACGGAATGGGCGATGGTTTCCACGAGATTGCCCTTAGAGGAAACGTTGGGATTGCACCAAGCGTACCCCATAATCAACAGTTCGGGTTCGGGCAAGTCGTAAGCATAGTATCCGTATTCTTCGCTGCCGAATAACCCGATAAGATTGCCGCCCGCCGAAAAACCGCACAACGCATAGGAATCTTTATTGACGGAAAAGGTTTCTCGGTGGTCGATAATAAACCGCAAAGCTCTCGCCAAGTCCTCGATAGGGGCATAATAAGAACAGTTCTTTCCCGTCCGATAGGTCAAAACGAAGGCGGAATACCCTCTTTGACGAAAAAACTCCGCCACCGGATACCCTTCCTGCTCGACGGAAACGCCCGTATATCCGCCACCGGGACAAACCACGACGAAACGGTTTTCTTGCCCCTCTGCCGCAAAGAAATCAATCTTTACGCCCTGTAAGGCAGGATTTTCGGCGATTTCTTCGGTAGAATACAATTCGTACGCCACACTGTTTCGGTACGCAAGCCGCCCCGTCTCGACGTCATTCGAAAGGGCGTTACTGCGGTTCATTTTTATCACCGAAGCAAAAAAGATTCCGCCGCAAACCAGCATATACAGTAAAAATGCTCCCACCACGCAAACGGGCAATACCCATTTTTTATTCATGTTCATCGTATTATCCTTTTCTTTGTTTCTTCCGTCGAAGGGCATCCCGTACGGGAAATCCTCTCTTGGTAAATCCTTTCTTTCATAATATAAAAAAGGCACACCCGCATACGGATGTGCCTCTCGATTGTGTTTCTGTTAGAGATTGTATCCCAAATCGAAAGCGGCAAAGTTTGCCGGAATGACTTGCGGTTTTTTGGCAAATTGATGCTCAATGACCGCTTTCATGATTTCGGGAGTAAATACGCCCGAAAGTTTGGTATAGGCACCGAGTACCACGATGTTGGCGGTACGGGCGTTTCCCGCTTCGATTGCCAAACGGTTGGCGTCGACGTATAAAACCTTGACGTCCGTTCTTTCCACTTTGTCTTCAATCAAAGAGCTATTGACGATAATCGTTCCGCCCGGTTTGACGATGCCTTCAAACTTATGCAAAGAAGGCTTGTTCATGGCGATAAGCATATCGGGATGCGCAATAATGGGACTGGCTACGGGTGCGTCGCTGACGACGACCGAACAGTTACTGGTGCCACCCCGCATTTCGGGACCGTAAGAAGGAAGGAACGTTACTTCCTTGCCGTCATGAATGGAAGCGTACGAAATGAATTTTCCGAGTGCCTGAACACCCTGTCCGCCGAATCCGGCAATAATGATTTTATTTTCCATTAGTTCTTTGCCTCCACGTCTTTATATATACCTAAGGGGTAGAAATCTTGCATTTTGGTCTTGACGAAGTCAATGGCTTGTTCGGGCGACATACCCCAGTTGGTCGGACAAGCGGAAAGCACTTCGATAAAGGTAAAGCCTTTTTGTTCCTTTTGATAGGTAAACGCCTTCTTGATGGCTTTTTTGGCGGCACGAACGTGTGCGGCATCGAAAAGTGCCACCCGTTCGATATAGGCAGGTCCGGTAAGGGTAGCCAACATTTCGCTCATTTTGACGGGATTTCCGTTCTTTTCGGCGTCTCTGCCGTAAATACAAGTCGTCGCCTTTTCTCCAATCAACGTCGTAGGCGCCATTTGTCCGCCCGTCATACCGTAAATGGTATTATTGATGAAGATGACGGTGATTTTTTCGCCACGCATGGCGGCATGGACGATTTCCGCCATACCGATAGAAGCAAGGTCGCCGTCCCCCTGATAGGAGAAAACCAATTTATCGGGGCAAACACGCTTAATGCCCGTAGCTACCGCCGGCGCTCTGCCGTGCGAAGCTTCCTGCATATCGCAATTAAAATAGTTATACGCAAATACCGCACAACCGACGGGAGCCACCCCGACACAGTTTCCTTCCGCTCCCAGTTCTTCCAAACACTCCGCCACCAATCTGTGGGCGATACCGTGGGTACAACCGGGACAATAGTGGAAAGGGGTGTCGGTCAGCATTTTCGTTTTTTCAAATACAACTGCCATCTTATGCCTCCTTCGTAACAAACGCAACGATGTCTTCGGGCGTCATAACGTTTCCGCCGTTTCTGCCGTAGAATTCTACCGGCTTCAACATGTGCGTAGAAAGTTTTACGTCTTCAATCATCTGTCCGGAAGAAAGTTCCAAACAAATAAATTTCTTGACGCCGTCCTTTTGTGCCGTCCGTAAAAACGCATCCTGCGGGAACGGATACAGCGTAATCGGACGTAAAAGTCCCGCCTTGATGCCTTTTTCACGAAGCATCCGAACGGCACTCTTGGCGATACGCGCCACCGTACCGTAAGCGGTCAAAACGATTTCCGCATCGTCGGTCATATATTCTTCGTAAAGGGTTTCATTCTTGGCGATTTCCGCGTATTTTTCTTCCAAATGCTTGATATGCGCTTCCAGTCGGTCGGGTTCTATCAACAGCGAGTTGACGATTCTTCTGCCCGTTCCTACGCCCGTTCCGTCGGTCGCCCATTCCTTTTTGGGCAGCGCCGATAAATCCTTCATTTCGGGAAGTTCTACGGGTTCCATAATCTGCCCGAGCATACCGTCTCCCAGCATCATGACGGGAATACGATATTTTTCGGCGAGGTCGAAAGCGTTATACATAAGGTCGACACATTCCTGAACCCCTTGCGGTCCGAACACGATCATGTGATAGTCGCCGTGTCCGCCACCCTTACAGGCTTGGAAATAGTCCCCTTGTGCCGGTTGGATACCGCCGAGTCCGGGGCCGCCGCGCACCATGTTGACGAGGACGCAAGGAATTTCGGCACAGCAAATATAGCTGATACCTTCCTGCATCAACGAAATACCGGGACTGGACGAGCTGGTCATCGCACGAGCACCCGCTCCGCAGGCACCGTAAATCATATTGATGGAAGCCACTTCGCTCTCCGCTTGTACAAACGTCCCGCCGACTTCAAACAGTCGCCAACTCATGTATTCGGGAATTTCGTTTTGCGGGGTGATGGGATACCCGAAAAAGGCTCGGCATCCGCCTCGAATCGCCGCTTCGGCAATGGCTTCGTTTCCTTTCATCAGTTTCTTCATGTCATTACCTCCTTACCGTTCCACCGTGATAACGCAATCGGGACACATAACCGCACAACTCGCACAACCGACGCAAGCGTTTTGGTCGGTGATTTCGGCGACGAAATATCCGTTCTTGTTACTTACGGAAGAAATTTGCAACAGTTTTTTCGGGCAAGAGAGAACGCACAGTCCGCAACCCTTACAACCTTCGCTGTTAAATGTTATTTTTGCCATAACAAACTACTCCTTCGTAATAGTATTATCTACCATTATACCGACTGAAAATAGGTGTGTAAAGTATTTTACTCCAAAATCAACATATTTTTTTATTTTTTCTTCATACTGTATCTATCTTCCGTAAAAAAAGAGGTTCTTTATGATTGCTACCATTCTTCTCATCACAAGCGGTTGTCTGCTTCTCATCGGCATCGGTCACTCCGTCGTCCGAGATTTTCGAGTACCCGCCCTCGTTCCCGTTCTTTGGATCGCCGCCGTCGTCGGCTTAAACTTTCTGCCGCCCCTCTCCCTGTCTTTTTTGTCGTTCTCGTGGGGGACTCTGCTTTTTTATTTATCCGCTTTGTTCTTTCTTTTCTATTGAAGCTCGCTACGAAGCGGTTTACTCTGTTTCTTTATCACCCTGCTTCTTGCCGCCCTCCTCTACGGCGCAACCTTTTTATCGGCTTCCTTCGGCTCCGAGCTTTTCGCTTCGCCCAACCTCTATTACGGCTTCATCGTCGGTTTTCTCGCCTTTCTTGCCACCGGAAACGCCCGCTATTCCTTTGTTTCGAGCGTCCTCTCCCTTCTGACCGTTAGCCTTCTTACCCAGAGTTTTCCTTTGTCTTTGGACGTATGCTTCGAAAGTTGCGTAGTCGGCGGCGTCTTCGCCTGCACCCTCTTCGCCCTCTTGCAAACGTTCCTCCCCAAACGTCCCAACAAAATCGCCTATTACTACGAAATAGGACGGCTACGCTGAGCCGTCCTACACAAAAAGGGGGCGGCGGGGGAGAGATGTGCTACTCCCCCGCCCCTTGTGAAACTTCGAAAAAGCTATATCGTCTGCATTTTCCGTACCGCCGATGCTTGCGCCTGCACCGAAATTCGATACAGTCCGCTGTCTTCTATCGTCATCACCAACTGTAAAGACTTTTTATCCAGTTCGAAATATCCGTCCAAAACGGTAACCATATCGTTCCGAAGCAAATCCGCCATGCCGTTGGGAATACGCATCTGGTCGGTCAACAATACCCTTTTCAAACGCACCAAATCCCGTTGTTTCATGAAAGCCACCTCTTTAACTTATTCTTGATCCCTTTCGTTTCCGATAATACGTCGTAAATCTTCCGTTCCCCTTTGTCGACGTTGGACGCAATCAAACCGAAGGCGTAGCGCATTTTGTCCAGCTCGCACAGTCCGTAGGTATTGACTTCGTCGTCCTCGGGCAGAACGCCCAACAACGGAAGGTGCATACTTTCGGAGATTTCTTCGGGACGAAAACTGCTCCCGTCCAAAACGTGTTCGCTTCGCACCCGATTGACAATCAGACCGATGTTTTCGATGCCGAAACTTCCCATAAATCTTGCCGCTTTGTAGCCGTCCCGAATACTGGTCAGGTGGGGGGTACAAACCAAAAGAGCTTCGTCCGCGCCCTTGACAGACCGATAAAAGCCTTCTTCGATGCCGGCGGGAGAATCAATTAAAACATATTCAAATTCTTTCTTTAACGCTTCGGTCAACGTGACAAAAACGTCGCTCGTCAAGATTTCCACCGAATGGGTGGTCGCCGGAAGCAGACAAAGTTTGTCGCAAACGGGTATCAACGTCTGTGCGATGGTTGCCCGTCCCGTCACCACTTCGCCCGCGTCGAAAACAACGCGGTCTTCCACGCCCAGTACGACGTCTAAATTATTCAGTCCCACGTCCCCTTCGATAAGAACGGTCTTTTTCCCTCGCATCGCAAGGGCGCGTCCGACGTTGGCGGTGACGGTGGTTTTTCCCACGCCCCCTTTGCCGGACGTAATTACTATTGCTCGTGCCATGCGAACAGTATAAAAGCCGTTTTCCAAAAGAAAACGGCTTTTATTGTCGATTTTATTCCCAAAAAAACGATTCTTACCGTCCGCTTCCTTCGGTAACCTTTTGCGGAACCACCTTCGGTTTTACGGGTTCTTGCTGAGCGGCTTCCTCTTCATAGGCGTGATAATCGCATTTTCCCATACCGTTTAAGCGGATGGAAGGTACCGCTTCGATTTCACGAGGAACGGCATACGGCAAAATGGATTCTCGAATGGTATCTTTGATTTTTTGCTTTAACAGAATATTCATAAAGTAGCCGTCTTCCAACACGACCAACAGTTTTAGTGCGGGTTTCCCTTCTGTTTTTACACGAATGGCACAAGCACTTTTGATTTCTTTCATGCCGCACGCCACCGTTTCCACCTCTTGCGGGAAGATATTGACGCCGCCGATTTTGATTAGACGCTTTAACCGCCCTCTGTAATACAAAGAACCGTCTTCGGTGATATAGCCGAAATCTCCCGTCGGGAACCAAACCGTTCCGTTTTCGTCGGTCACGAACGGCGTTTCTTGATTGAGATACCCGTTCATCATGGTCGTCCCCGCAATGTACAGTTCTCCTTCCGTTCCGTACGGACATTCGGTACCGTCGGGCGAAACGATTTTCGCTTGAATGTTGGGCAAAGGTTGTCCTACCGTACCGTCCGTTTTATGTAACATATTCATGTGGGTACAACTGGATACTTCGCTGAGTCCGAAGCCTTCATGTACCAAAGCTTTACTGTCAAAACGAGCAAACAAACTTTCCACGTCGTCCCGAAGCTTATCGTCCAATTTGTCACCGCCGATAAAGACCGCTTTCATGTTTTTGAGATGGTCGCCCGCAAAACCGCTTTGATGATACATTCTGCGTAGCATACTCGGTACGCAACAAAGCATGGATACCTTATACTTCCGTATCATCTTAACCGCCGACGCCGCATCGAAGGCAGGCAGAAGAATATTGATACCGGCAAACATCATGTAGTGCATACAAATTCCCAATCCGAATCCATGGAACAACGGTAACAACATGACGGAAGCATCGTCTTCTCCCATACCGCAACCGCCACCGCCGTACAAACAACCCCGCGCCACCAATTCGTTTAAGGCAAAGTTGGACAAAACGACCGTTTTGGGTTCTCCCGTCGTTCCGCTGCTATGTAAATAAACGGCGGCATCTTTACCCTCCACCGGTACGATGATTTCTTCGGCAGGCAAGAGGGTGTCCTTAAAATCTACCGTTTGGAAAGGAAAAGCCAATTTTTCGCCGTGATAGAAAAGCTTATACATGCCCGACATATATTGACCGATACGACAGTTTATGACGTGTACGCCGCTCTTTTTTAAGTCCCATCCCACCGTCAAAAGGGCACCGCTGTACAAAAACGCCCACTTGGTATGGGTTTCTTGGACGATTTTCAGGAGAGCCTTCGATCCGATTTTCGGGTGAACGATATTGGCAATCGCTCCGATTTTGTTGATAGCGTAAAAGGCGTATATCGCTTGCGGAATATTGGGCAAACAAATCACCACGCTATCCCCTTTCTGCACCCCGCTTTTATAGAGGTAAGTCGCTACGCTGTCGATTGCGGCAAATGCCTTTTCGGCGTTGATTTTCTTTCCGAAATAAATCAATTTCGTATGTTTCCAATCCTTTTCGTTGTTTTCCCGTACAAAGGAATACATCGATTGCATGGTGGAAATGTCTGTTTTCGTTAACACAAGAACCTCTCTATTTTGTTTCCGGATTTACAACGGTCGCAAAAGTCTTTTTGAAAACTTTATTTTTGGCGAAGTTGCATATTTTATAGGACAAAGGAATGGCAATAAAGCAAGAAACCGCACCGATGGTGGCACCGAACAACGTATCGGACAAATAATGTGCACGATTGACGATACGAGAAATCATCACGCATACGGTGTAAACGGCGGGTACGACATAGAACCAAACCTTGTATTTTTTCAATTTTTCAAACAAATCGGGTAAAATCACGACGGCAAAAGAAATCGCCGCACCGGCGGAGTGTCCGCTCGGGAAGGACTTATAGGCGTCGCTTTCCTTCATGCCGGAAGAATCCGCCACGTAATTGACGCCCTTATTTTTACCGAAGTTGGGGATATACCAAGGCGTAAAGCCGGTAGCGTCGGTACCGCCGTTGCCTACGTCGAGGTTGCGGAAACGCTGACGCGTCCACATGATTTTCATGATATTGGTAATAATCTGCGAAAGTGCCAACGCAAACAACAAAGCTACGGCGAAGACAGCCAATTTTTTCATGATTTCTTTGTCGATTTTATTCGTGCCGAGTATACTCATAAAGGTCAAACCGACGCTGAATACGGCGGTATAAAGCGCCATCAAGCGGTAGGGACTTTCGTATCCGTCGTAGCTGGCTCCCGTCAATTCTTCAAAAACGTAGTTGACGGTCAAAAACCATCCGACCAAAGTCACGACGAACCAAAAGATTTTCAAAATCCTGCCGCCCTTGTTTTTCGGACAAGCCTGATACAAAATCGTTCCGCCGACGGGAATGGCAATCCAACCCGTCAATTCTCCGAACATACGGAAAAACTGACCGAAAATGCTGTCGGCGTTCGCCAAAGCAATGTTGATTTGTAAATCGTAGAAGGTGGCAACCAACAAAATTGCCACGAAAGAAACCGCCCATGCCGCGATACCGATAATTTTTTTCTTAGTCATTTTTTCTCTCCTTTGTACGGTCGATTGGTTAGGATTGTTTTTGCAAAAGACTCTCGGTAATCTCGGCGGCGTCGCCGACCAATTCCACACAAGGTCTTTTTTGATAGTATTCCGCACTGCGCGTCGCGGGTTCTCCGCCCGTTTCCGTCGTACCCAACAGTTCTTTACAGAGATAAGAACCGTTCTTTTCCTTATAGAGAGAGAATCCTTCCCGCACCAATGCGTAGAGTTCTCTTTTGCCCTTCGTGTCCTCCGCAGCATGATAGCCTCTCAGACAGCCCAATACGAACGCCATACCCGAGCAGGCACCGCACACTTCCCGAAGGCGTCCCATGCCCCCGCCGAAAGCGGAAACCATCGTAACGACCTTTTCGAGGGGTAACCCTATTTCTTCGCAAAAAGCTCCCGCTACCGCTTGGGCGCAGTTATATCCTTGCGTGAACAGTTCTTCGGCTCTTTCTCGTTTGCTCATAAGTCTTTCAATACGGTATCGGCAAACGTCCGCAAATAGGAAACGTCGGCTTCTTCCACCCGTCCGTCGTCAAAGAGTTTGGCAAGTTCGGGTTGAACGGGCATGGAAACGGCGTTTTCCACGCCGCAAATCTTCGCCGTTTCGGATAATTTACTTTCGCCGAACAAAAAGTGCTTCTTTTTACAGTCGGGACAAACGTAATACGCCATGTTTTCCACCACGCCGAGAACGGGGATCTTCATGGCTTTTGCCATTTTGACCGCTTTTTCCACAATCATGGACACAAGGTCTTGGGGCGAGGTCACCACGACGATACCTTTAATCGGTAAAGACTGGAACAAAGTCAACGGTACGTCGCCCGTACCCGGAGGACAGTCGACGACCATGACGTCGACGGCACCCCAGTTTACGTCCGTCCAAAACTGTTTGACGCACCCCGCTATCATCGGTCCGCGCCAAACGACGGGATCGGTTTCGTCGTCCACCATTAAGTTTAAGGATACGATTTTGATACCGGAAGGGGTTTCGGCGGGATAAATACCCGTTTCATCGCAAACAAGCCGCTCTCCCACGCCGAACGCTTTCGGAATGGACGGCCCCGTAATATCGGCGTCCAAAACGGCTACCGACTTTCCGGATTTTTGAAAACAGGAAGCGAGTAAGGACGCAACCGAACTCTTTCCCACGCCGCCTTTTCCGCTGACGACGGCAATAACGCTCTTGACTTCACTGTTTGCGTTGGGTGCTTCTACCTGCGGTGCCGAGCAAGAACCCTTCGAAGAACAGTTTTCACAATCATGACTACAACCTTCCGACATATTTTCCTCTTTTTTTCATTCTAAGCAAAACTTCTCAGTTTGTTCAAATTATACTACATACCCGAAAAAAAAGCAAGCATCCCGAAAAAGGGGGGTGTTTCGCCGTCGTTTTCTCCCGCACCGTTCCGTAAACAGTGGGTTGCTTTTGGTCGAAAAATCTATGTTTCTTTTGCAAGTACGATAAAAATCCGATACTACCTCCTTGCGACTTGCTCGTCCTCGCCCAAGTTTCCTTGCTTAATCAAACCTTGAAACGTATTCTCATTGTGTTCGTTCGAGAGCCGAAAACAATATGGTACCGGAAGCGACGTCCGCATAACTGAACGTGCCGATTTCTCCCCCCTCCTTCCGCACGGTAAAGACTTTCGGATAGACGTCCTCCACCTTCCCTTGAAAAAATTCCACCCGATTTCTTCCCCGACGTACTTTGACGCGTACGGGTATTCCGCATATCTTTTGAATTCTTCCTTTGATTTCTTCCAAACTTTTGGGTGCTTCTCGCATAACGTATGCCTCCTTCTTTTTCGGAGAGTATTCCCCTTTTTCGAAAAAACAGTCATACCGCCGTCCTTTCGGCATATCTTTTTATCAAGCAATAATCGGCAGGGGGTTTAGTCATGTATCACACAATCAATGCAAGCTGTAAAGAACTTTTGGAAGAGGTCTTTTTTCAAGAGTCATCGGAGTTTTCCAAAGAGGACGGAACGCCGCTCGGCGTTACGGCAAGCGGTACGGTAATCGGTTACGAAACGCTAACCGACGAAATCCGCGTGACCGTCCGGACAAAATTCCGTCTTCTGTACGTAGACGAAAACGGATTCTTTTTCAGTAGAACGGCGGAAAAGGAAAGTACCCGTTCGGTTCGGCAAGAGGGCGTCACTCCGTCCTCGTGCGTTTTCGTATCGGCTACCGTCTGCGACGTCAACAAAAAGGGAAATAATCCCGTTCTCTGTCAAGCGACCGTACGTTTGACGGGTTGGTTTTTGCAAGAACGAGAATTGCGTTTTCTCGACGTCTGTTCCGAAAAAACTTTTTGCAAGAGCGAACCCGTACCCGTAGAGAGCCTTCGCTGTCTGACGCCGGGCGGACTGACTTTGTCGTTTGCGGATGAAACCAAAATGAACGTTTCTTCCCTCTTGGACTATTCGGCACAAGCCACCGTTTCCAACGTCTATCCTTCGCAAGGAATGTATCGCATCGAGGGGGACACCTACGTCAGAATCGTCGCACAGAACGAAGACGGTGCTTGTTTTTCCCAACTTTTTTCCCACCCTTTCAGTACCGAGATTTCCGACGAAAGCGTTTCGCCGTCGGGCGAAATCGACGTGTCCGTTTCGGTGCGGGACGTCGTCGTTTCATTGTCGGAAGACGACAAACGAAACGTCATCTTCGACCTGACGCTGAACTTCGAAGCTACGGCTTCTTTTCAGGAAACGGTCGAGTCGGTACGCGACGTCTATTCGGTAACGAACGTCTTGAACGTCGAAGAATCGGACGCCACCCTTTGCACCGGTTTCTGCTTCCGTTCCCTTCGGGATAAAGCGACTGCTTCAGTCACGCCTAAGGACGGTGCGAACGAGCTGTTTGGGATACTCTACGGAGGCATTACGGCATCTTATACGAAAATTAACGGTCAGTTTTTTACCGAAGGCATCATCCAAACGCAACTACTTTACAAAAACGGAAAAGACCGTCCCGTCTCGTTAACTACGGAGATTCCTTACCAAATCGCTCTGCCGGTAGACTCCGTCTGCAACACGCGTTTACAACCCGAAGTATCGGTCACCAACCTTTCGGCAAGACTCCGTAACGGCGGCGAAATCGACGTAACGAGCGAGCTTATTTTGAGCGTGAAAGGTCTACGAACCGAAACCGTTCATATCCTCTCCGACGTGCAAATCGGAGAACCCAAAGAACCCGACGAATACGCCGTCACCCTCTATTTGGTTCGGTCGGGCGAAACCCTTTGGGACGTAGCCAAAGCCCTCAATACTTCGGAAGAAATTTTGCGTGCCCAAAACCCGGAATCGGGCACTTTATCGGGCGGTGAAAAAATCATATTCTACCGCGAAGAAAATAACTCGTAATCCCCCTTTCCGAAGACTCTTTCGGGTTCGGCGCAAGTCGTCGAACCCTTTTTTCGGTTGCCGTTTTTCGGGGCAATAAGCTTATAAATTTTTAAGAATATTTTTTCTTTGACAGAATGATTCCTTCATGGTATACTGTAAGCAATCGTAAAAAATTTTTAAGAGTTATACAAATGAAAATCTATCGTAACGTCAAGTTTATCCTTTTTCTCGCAGCGGGCATACTCGTCTTCGTATTTGATTTTTTCTTCTTGGAAAACATCGCAAATCTTTATAATTTAGTGGGTTCCGTCATGGTCTTTTACGGTTTGGAAGCTACCGTCATCATGGCTGTCAAGAAAGAAATCAAAGAAGAAAAAATGCTTTTAACCAATCAAATTTTAACCCTGCTCTTAGGTTTGATTCTTTTATTCATGCCGCAAACGGAAAACAATATTATCGTGTTATCCGTCTTGTGGTCGGTGTGGGCAATCACCCGAGAAAGCGAAGAAATCAACGAAAAAGTATTAAAGAACCTCGATTGCAAAGTCACCGCCGTCCTCAACTTTGCGGAATCCGTCGTCGTGATTGTTTTCAGTGTTCTTTTAATTTTGAACCCTTCCGAACACCATTTACACTCGCACCTGCTTTTATTGGGGGCAGAACTAATCCTCGAGGTCGTTTTACCCGTCTTGACCATTGGGGAACGGGCAATTCTGCAAAAACGCCGTTGCTCGGTCGAAATCGAAATTCCCGAAGAACGACGACTTCCCGAAGAAACCGCATAATTTCTTTTTTATGCACGTTTTTTTACCGTCCTTTTTTTCCGCACTCTTTCGTGCGGCTTTTTTCTATTGCGTTTTTCAGCACGTTCGGGAACCGAAATTCCACACTTTGCACCCGAGTTATCCACAATTTCCACAGAGTTATCCACATTTATACGGAGTTATCCACATTTATACATAGGTTGTCAACAACTTTTCCACCTTTTGTAGCTTTCGCTACCGGCATTTTTGCAACGGAAGGTCGGCTTTTTCCGAAAAACTTTTATAAAGCGGAAGAATCTGACTTTTTCGGTGTTTTCGGTGTAAAAAGCCATACAAACCATTCGGCTTTTTCTCTCATTTCGGGGACGTCGGTATTTCCTGAAAATCCCAAAATAATCAAAAAGTTTTCCACAATCCTTCTCTGTTTTCGGAAAACCGGCGTATTCTTAAAGCAAACCGAACCCAATCCTTCATTTCGGTAGAAAGGGTTTACAAAAAACGTGTTTTTTGGTATAATACCAACATGATTCGTACAAAAGGGCGTGTCCTCTTTCTGCTTTTTCTACTTTGTCTGTTGTTTTGTTCGTGCACCGACAAAACAAGCACTTTGGAGATTTCCGCCGAAGACGTTTACGACGTGCCTGCC
>DCGI01000049.1:28588-29206 GCA_002315475.1 Christensenella sp. UBA1782
CGGAGAGTATACGCTGCAATACTCCGTATCCGATTACGAAATATATCGTCAACAATATAATTTATCGTTGACCGTTCGCGTTTACAACGAAAACAATACCCCCCTTACCGTTACCAACAATCGAACCGTTACGTTGGAAAACGAACACGTTTACACCGTTTATATTCGTTTGGAAGGCATGATGGACGGAAAGGAAATCAACCGACAAAAGCAATATACCGTTACCACCGCGATGAATGACCTAACCGTCAGTTTTCTTTTGCGGGACGGAACGGTATCGTCGTATTATAAGGAATTCAGCGTGCAATACGGAACCGACTTACCGATAACCGTCGTACCCGAAACCCCGCCTGCCTATTACAATACCACCCAAGAACGTTCGGGATACTCGAGAACCATCACTTCGGGGCAATGGATGATACAAACGGAGGAAGGCGAAACCGTCTTGACGCAAGAACACTTATTGCACGTAACGAAAGACGTCCTTATCTTTTCTTCGTATCAATACGATTACACGCCCGTAGCGTACACCGTAACCTACGAAGAAAACGGAGGCACCGAAGTGCCCGACACCGTAGCCAATATCACCGCTCTCCTCGCCCAACCCACCCGCCCCAC
>DCGI01000045.1:0-162 GCA_002315475.1 Christensenella sp. UBA1782
ACTCCGCCCTCTCACGGCGGCTTCAGGAGTTCGAATCTCCTTGGAGTCACCACTAAACGAATCATCCGTTATCCGTTGCGATAACGGATTTTTTTGTTTCCTTTTTTTAAGAAATGTGTTATACTGATAAAAAATTTTAAGGATATGGTTATGAAACACTTT
>DCGI01000045.1:198-4616 GCA_002315475.1 Christensenella sp. UBA1782
TGCTTTTAGCGTCAAGCTTTTTTTTGTTATCTGCCTGCAATCACGACAATGAAAAAAAATCTTACGGAACCCTGCGAGAATTGGGGCTAAAAACCGAAGAACCGACTATGGATGAACTACTCACGCTGGATACCATCTATTTCCCCGACGGACTGTTGGATACCCGTTTGGGACTCTATATTTGGAACGGTACCCGCTGGATACGTACCGATAAAGGACATCAATATTTTGATCCGAACAAAAAGAATATCGTTTATTTCCACGGTATGGGAGGAAACGGCTCTCTCGACAGACCGGAAATTTATTACGATATGGGCTATAACGTAATGACCTTTTTATGGGGAACGTATGCTTGCGAAACCGTTTTTACCGATATTGTCAATAAGATTTACTATACCGGATGGGGAAGGTGGGCAAGAGACGTCGACAACGATTGGGAAAAATATGACGTCAGCGATGCCACCGTACCCGAAATTTTCCTTGCATTCTATTATGAATTACTGTCCGCTTTCCCGAACTATAGCGGAAGTAACGTGGAATTTATCTCTTTCAGTTACGGCGGACACCTTCTCGGCGGTATCAACAGTTTAATGGTAACCGCCTTTCAATGCGGTTTACTTCCCGCCTATATGCTTCCCGACACCGTCACCATGCTCGATCCGTTTATGTGCAGAGCGATTTCTCCCTATCAAGAAATCGCTTGGCTCGGGGATAAAACACCCGAAAACGGAAACGTGATTGAAGCGGTATATCAAGGTTGCTTACTCGGACGAAAACTCGGTATAACCTATCGGGTTTTCCGTGCCTCCGATCCCGTCTGTATGCCTGCCTATCTCGAAGCCTTCGACTTAGACAGCGAACATCACGACAACAGTACTTCCTATTGGAACTTCATCGGGCAAACTTTATATACCCACTTAGATTCTGAATCTTCCACTTACATTTCGAGAAGTAACAATTATATTCTTTCGAAGTATTTGTCGGCTTTGCACGGATTCGGAGAAGATTGGTACCTTCTTTATTACCAAGAGGGACATTATTACGATGCCAATGCGACCTTAACGCAGGAAGAAGTTTTCGGATTCGATATGCCTTACGACGTATCTTTTGCTCGTAGCGGCGCAAAGTACACACTCTATATCAACGAAACGATAAGCGATACTTCGGACGATACCATAACGTCGGGCAATATGCGTACACTCACCGATATTGACGAAGGAAACAGCATTCAAAATGCCAAAATTTGCGGGTTCGTCTATGTTGACCTCAACAACAATCAAATAATGGATGAAAGAATCACCGAACATTTTGCGGGAGCCGTCGTAACCGTTACCGATGAAAACGGAACCGAAATTTATAAAACCACCACAAAGGTAAACGGCTATTATGAAGCCAACGTCACTTTGACGGGAAGGTATACCGTTCAGATTTCTTTACCGAGCGGCTATTCCGCGCAAAAAACTTCAGAAACGGTCGAAATCATAGATCCCGTATTCCAATGCCATATTACCGATTTCGGTATTACAAAATAGTTTTATGTTAGACGAAAGACTTGTTCAAATTACGCCGAGCGAACGGCAAATAGCCATTCAGGAAACCGAATACTATACCTTTCTTCATTTCGGTATGAATTCCGTTACCGGACGAGAGTGGGGGACGGGAAAAGAGGACGTTTCTCTTTTCAACCCTACCCGTCTACATACCGACGAATGGTGCGAAATCATCCGAAAATCGGGTTCCAAAGGTATCATCCTTACCGTAAAACATCATGACGGGTTTTGTTTGTTTCCCAGTCAATACACCGAACACTGTATCAAAAACACCCCGTACCGAGAAGGGAAAGGGGATATCGTAAAAGAACTTTCCGACAGCTGTAAAAAATACGGATTAAAATTCGGCATCTATCTTTCCCCATGGGACAGACACGAACCAACCTACGGAAAAAACGCATATAACGATTATTACGTACGGCAACTGGAAGAACTTCTCGGAGGTGCCTACGGAAAGATTTTTTGCGTTTGGTTGGACGGTGCGAGAGGGAAGGATGCCGAAGTAGAGGAGGATTTTCGCTACGATTTTGAGCGTATTTACAAAACCGTCCGCACTTTGCAACCGGAAGCCGTCATCAGCGTTATGGGGCCGGACGTCCGTTGGATCGGAAACGAATCGGCAAAGCCCCGCAATAACGAATGGAGCGTTGTCCCCGCAAGCAGTAAGAACGCCGAAAATATAGCTAAGAATTCCCAAACGTCGGAGGAAGACGTAAAAAAACTTTCTTCTTTGGACGAAATGCAGGAAGATTTAGGCAGCTACGAAAAAGTGAAAGACGTACGAGAATTGGTTTGGTATCCCGCCGAAGCCGACGTATCCATAAGAAAAGGTTGGTTTTACCACCCCGAACAAAAGCCGAAAAACGTTCGACAATTACTCAAAATTTACTACAATACCGTCGGACGAAACGCTATGTTGTTGTTAAATGTTCCGCCCGACGGCGACGGAAAAATAGACGCACGGGACGAACAGGTTTTGACGGCGTTCGGAAAAAGGATTGCGGATATTTACCGAAACCCCGTAGATCGGGACTTCGTGCAAAAAAACAACGAGTGGGAGCTACGATGGGATACGCCCAAAAAGATAAAACACCTTGTTTTGCAGGAGGATATTCGATATTCTCAACGAGTAGAAAGCTTTTCCGTTTATTTCCTTACGAAATTCGGGAAAATCCGATGGAAACAATACGGAGTGATCGGTTATAAACGAATCGTGAAAATACCTTCTTTTCTGCCGCTATGCGGAATCGGTATACATGTCACCGCAACAAGGGGAGAAGTCTTCTTGAAAAGCATGATCGCTTATCAAAAAATTCGGTAAAAAAATCAATTTGTTTGACAAGCGATTCTTACTATGATACTATTTATAAAGAATTTTTATACGATGAGGCATATAAAATGATTGGCACATACGATTTTAAGACCATTGAGAAAAAATGGCAAGACTATTGGTATTCGAATGATGTTTTTCATGCGGAAACAGACTTTTCCAAAAAGAAATTTTACGGTTTGATAGAGTTTCCCTATCCTTCGGGTGCGGGAATGCACGTCGGACACATTCGTGCGTATTCCGGTATGGAAGTTATTGCGCGTAAAAAGAGAATGGAAGGGTATAACGTCCTTTTCCCTATCGGCTACGACGCTTTCGGTTTGCCGACGGAAAACTACGCCATGCGCGTTAAACAGCATCCTCGTATCATCACCGATATAAACATAAAAAAATTCGAACAACAACTCCGCTCGGTCGGATTCAGTTTTGACTTCGACAGATCGGTAGATACCACCGATCCCGATTATTATCACTGGACACAATGGATTTTTACCCAACTGTTTAAGAACGGTTTGGCGTACAAATCCAAAACGATGGTAAACTTCTGTCCCACTTGCAAAGTCGTTCTAGCCAACGAAGAAAGCCAAAACGGTCTTTGTGACCGTTGCGGCAGCGAAGTGGTTCAAAAAGATAAAGACGTATGGTTCCTCCGTATCCGTAACTATGCGGACAGACTTCTGCAAGGTTTGGACGGACTGGACTTTTTGGACAGAATCAAAACCGAACAGGCAAACTGGATCGGGAAAAGTACGGGTGCCGAAGTGGTTTTTGAAGTATCCGACGGTAAAAAGATATATCCTCTCAAAGTTTATACCACCCGTCCCGATACCGTTTTCGGCGTAACTTTCTTAGTCGTCAGCCCCGAACATCCCATTTTTGACAATTTCAAAGATACGATTACGAATCAAACCGAAATTGCCGACTATCAAAAACAAGCACTCATGAAAAAAGAATTTGAACGGGTGCAACTCAACAAAGAAAAAACCGGTTTACAAGTTAAAGGTATTGTAGCGAAAAACCCTTTGACGGGTAACGAGATACCCGTCTTTACGGCAGATTACGTTATGATGGATTACGGTACGGGTGCCATTATGGCGGTTCCCGCACACGATACGAGAGATTTTGATTTCGCTAAAAAATTCGGTCTGCCGATTATCGAAGTTATTCAAGGAAATACCGACGTAACGCAAGAACCGTACATCGCCAAAGACGGCGGAGAAATGATAAATTCCGAGTTTTTGAACGGACTGAGCGTCAAAGAAGCCATACCGACAATGATTCGGTATATGGAAGAAAAGGGCATCGGCAAAGCGAAAACCGACTATAAAATGAAGGACTGGGCGTTTAATCGTCAACGGTATTGGGGAGAACCTATCCCGATTATTAACTGTCCTTCTTGCGGTCAAGTCGCCGTACCCGACGAAGATTTACCCTTACTGTTGCCCGATTTGGAAGAATTCGAACCTACAGACGACGCAACCAGTCCTTTGAGCAAATTGACGGATTGGGTAAACACCGTTTGTCCGAAATGCGGAAAG
>DCGI01000082.1:0-134 GCA_002315475.1 Christensenella sp. UBA1782
ATCTTTGCTTTTTCTGCGGCTTCCTTGACTCTTTGCATAGCCATTTTATCGCCCGACAAATCGACGCCCGAAGTCTTTTTGAATTCCGATACGATCCATTTCATAATTTCGTTATCAAAGTCGTCGCCGCCGAG
>DCGI01000082.1:226-711 GCA_002315475.1 Christensenella sp. UBA1782
AACGTGCCGCCGCCGAGATCGTAGATCAAGATTTTTTGGTTCTTTCCGTCTTTATCGAGTCCGTAACTGAGGGCTGCCGCAGTCGGTTCGTTAATGATACGGAGTACGTCCAAACCGGCAATTTTGCCGGCGTCCTTCGTAGCCTGTCTTTGGCTGTCCGAGAAGTAAGCCGGTACGGTAATAACCGCTTGCGTTACTTTCTGTCCCAAATAAGCTTCGGCATCCGTCTTCAGCTTGGAAAGAATCATAGCGGAAATCTCTTGCGGCGTATATGCCTTTCCGTCAATGTTTACTTTGTGAGAGGTTCCCATTTCTCTCTTAATGGAAGAAACGGTGTTATCGGGGTTGACGACGGCTTGACGCTTTGCCACTTGTCCGACCAATCTTTGTCCGTCCTTCGTAAATCCTACTACGGAAGGGGTAGTTCTCGAACCTTCGGCGTTCGGGATGACAACCGATTCTCCGCCTTCCATAACAGCTACACA
>DCGI01000082.1:737-4022 GCA_002315475.1 Christensenella sp. UBA1782
TTGTTGTACCTAAGTCGATACCGATTATTTTAGCCATAATAAAAATCCTCCTTTATTTATTGTGCTACCTTTACCAATGCAGGTCTAAGCACTTTTTCTTTTCTTATATAGCCTTTTTGAAATACTTCTATTACCTTGTTTTCGTTCTCTTTATCCTCACACTGACTGATGGCGTGGTGATAATTGGGGTTAAATTCTTCTCCCAACGCTTTGATTTCTTCGACGCCGTATTTTGAGAACAGATTGCTTAATTGTTTGCAAATCAACTCCAATCCGCTTTTGGCACTGCCTTCTACGGTGGCGAGTCCTCTTTCAAAACTGTCCATAACGGGGAGCAGTTCTAAAATCATTTCGTTGATACCGTCGCTTCGTGCCACTTTTACCGCTTCGGCGTTTCTTTTGCGGAAATTATCGAATTCGGCTTGCAAGCGTTGCAACATGTCTTTATATTCCGCCGCTTTATCCGCCACTTCGGTAACGGCTTCTGCGGGAATCTCTATCGTTTCGGGGATTTCTTCCGCGACTTCTTCGGTTGCTTTTTCCGCCACTTCTTCTTCTTGTACGGTTTCCGTTTGTTTTTTGTTTTCTTTACTTTCCATCAATTCCTCCATCTAAATCGTCTATTACTTTTTTTACGCTTTCCAGCACACTGATGACTTTGCCGTAATCCATTCTTTCGGGACCGATAACGCCGGCATGTCCGATTTCTTTGCCTTTATAGCGATATTTTGCGGTGACGATGGCGCACTTGTCAATACCGCCCGACTCGTCTTTACCGATTTTTATACTGTATTCTAAGCCTGCTCCGTTATCGATAAGGTCGGCGAACTGTTCTACCGAATCAATAACCGAAAGAAAATCTTTTGCCGACTCTCTGCTTTGATCGGGACTCTCCAAAAATTTGCTCTCCCCTTCCAAAATAACGTTATCTTCGTCTTTGCAGTACGCTTTCAGAATGGCGATGACACATTCGATCAGCTCGCGAAATTCCTTCATTTCGGCGTCGATCATGACTTCGGGTGACTGAATGGCTTGTAAAGTCTTACCGCCGAAAATTTTGTTAATCATCGCTACGGCGTCGGCAATGTAGTTATCGTCCACAGGATCGGAAACGGTGATGACTTTATCCCGAATGATTCCGCTGTCGGTGATGATGATGACAAGAATGGTGTGTTGATCCAATCCTACCAGTTTTACCTCTTTCAATACGACCGTTTCGATATTGTTCAATACGATAACCGACGTATAATTGGTCATTTCGGAAATAATCTTTGCCGTACTCCGTACGATATCTTCCACCTTTTGAAATCTTGCGGCGAACGCCGTTTCGATGGTATGCAATTCGTCGGTGGAAAGAGGTGCTTTCTCCACGAAGCGTTCTACGTACATGGAATAGGCTTTCTTGGAAGGAATCCTGCCGGCGGAAACGTGCGGTTGAATCAAATATCCCATTTCTTCCAATGCGGATAACTCGTTTCGAATGGTTGCACTGCTGATGTCGGTAAAATACTTCCGTTGTATCTCGCCCGAAGAAATGGGCGTGGCGCTGACGATGTATTCTTCTACGACGGCTTTAAGTATCTTTTGTTTACGCTCCGATAACTTCCCCGATTCCATATCTTCTCCTTTGGCAGTCTTTTTCTTGTCTGTTAGCAGTCTTTATATTTGATTGCTAAGATTATTATAGCACTATTGTATCCCGTGTCAAGCAAAAATATTCTTTTTTTTAGAAAAGTTTATAAAAATTTTTTTGAAAATAGTTTTTTGCCAATTCTTTTTCGGCTTTTTTCTTGCCGTCCGAATCGAGAGAGGCTACTTCTGCACCGTTTATCCACAGAGAAACGTGAAAAACCGATTTTTTATCGACGATACTTTCTTCACTTTGAAACGCAACGGTTATACCTCTTTTGGCACAGTATTCCAATAAAACGGATTTGTAGTCGGTAAAGTCTTGGTGAAAATAAGGAGCAAGTTGCGTTTCCGCTATTTTTTTGACAAGGGCGATATTTTTGTCGGAGTCCAAAAGAACGGCGCCGATGACCGATTCGAAAATATCGCATTTTACGGCACTGGACGAGCATATCTCTCGGACTTGCTTTCCTCCCGAAGTGCGTAGATAATCCGTCAGTCGCAATTTGTCGGCGATCTCCGCAAACGTTTTTTCCTGCACCAAGCCGGCACGGAATTTCGTCAAGAATTCCTCTTTCATATCAGGGAAGGTCTCGAACAGAATGAGTCCTACGATGTAGTCCAAAACGGCATCGCCTAAAAACTCCAAACGTTCGTAATGGGGACAATCTTTATGTTCGTTACTATAAGAAGGATGTGTCAGAGCCTGTCTTAATAAGGTTTTGTCGTGAAAAATATAGCCGATAGCCAATTCCAATTCGGAAAAATCATTCACAGTCGAGTGCCTCACTTATTTTTTCGGTTATGCCGGTTTCGGCGAGATGCTTGGCTTGTAAAACGGTATTCTTGACGGCTTTGGCTTTGGAAGAACCATGCGCTTTTACGATGACTTTTTCCAAACCCAACAAAACGGCTCCACCGTTATCGTTATAATCCATTTTGATTTTTATTTGTTTCAAAACGGGTTTTAACAATAGATAGCCGAGTTTTGCGCGAAGTCCGCCTTGGAGTATTCCTTCTTTCAATAGAGAAAATACGGCGACGGCGGTTCCTTCGCAGGATTTCAAAGCGATATTTCCCGAAAAGCCGTCGCATACTACGACGTCTACGATGCCCGACAGAATATCCCGTCCTTCGATGTTGCCGTAAAAAGAAAGTCCGCTTGCCGCTAAAAGGTCGTGTGCTTCTTTACAAAGAGCGTTCCCCTTCTTGGCTTCGGCACCGTTGTTGAGTAAACCGACGACGGGATTGTTTACGCCGAGTGTTTTGGCGTAAGCTATGCCCATTTGTGCGAACTGCACTATGTTTTGTGCTTTCGGTTCGGCATTGGCACCGCAATCTATCAATATTGTTTTTTTATCCCCCGCTATCGTCGGTAAAACGGGTGCGAGAGCGGGACGAACGATGCCTTTGATTCGTTTGGTCAGAAGGATGGCTGCCGTTAGGACGGCACCCGTACTTCCCGACGAAACGAAGGCTTTGCAATCGTCGTTTTCGTTCATGTAGTAAAAAGCTTTGACTAAGGAAGACTCTTTCTTTCTTCGTACGGCTTCGGTGGGAACGTCGTCGTTGGTAATAACGTCGGGCGCATCCACGACTATAAATGTTTTTTTATATTCTTCGGGAAGTAACGAAAGAATTTCTTCTCGTTTGCCC
>DCGI01000081.1 GCA_002315475.1 Christensenella sp. UBA1782
GCGGAAAGAATTGTCCGCATAGTTCTACCCATTATGAATCAATCAACGACGAAGAACATAGCATTGTTTGCGATGTCTGTGGAGACTTGAATGACGAAGACCACGATTATGCGGAAGACGGCAAGGATATGAAGTGTACGGCTTGTAACCATGTTTGTACACATAGCAGTACCACGAGCCGGAATGATGAAACGCAACATTGGGAAGAATGTGACCATTGCGAGAAGACGCTTGAAAAGGAAAACCACGATTGGAATGAGGAAGGACACTGTACGACGTGCGAGTGGGATTGCGACCATTCCTACGTGGGCGGTATTTGTGAATACTGTGGCGTGAAAAAAGAGTATTCCGTTGTCTTCGACTTGAACGGCGGTGAAGGTGACGCACCGATCGATGACAGTACCTATTACGTCGACGACGACGTCGATTTGCCCGGCGATTCCGACTTTATGAACGTCGGTTATCGTTTCGACGGTTGGAGTGTCTTAGCCTCTGCTCTCGGCGGGGACGAAGGTTTTTATTCCTTAACTGCCGATGTGCTACCGGAAGGGGACACCCTCACCCTTTATGCGATTTGGATAGAGTGTGCTCCGCATGATTGGACGGACGGCGTGTGTGATTATTGTCACAAGAAAAAAGTTTATACCCTTGCTTTCGACGTAAACGGCGGTACGGGTAATGCTCCTTCCGTCAGCGGAGAGTATTCCGTTGAGGATAGTTTCGACTTGCCCGAACAGGGAGAAATCGTATATATCGGCTACATTTATAAAGGTTGGAGTATCGATTCATCGGCACAAAGCGGTTATGAAGATAGCTACACCATCGACGGTGTGGATTGCCCGAGCGAGGAGGACGTCATTACGTTCTATATGATTTGGGAAGAATGTGATGCACACAGCTGGGACGAAGGCGTTTGTGAGTATTGCGGAATACGCAAAGAATGCGGTATCGAATACGATCTTAACGGCGGCTCGGGTACGAAGCCTATCGCGGTCGGTACTTATTCCGTCGGGGATAGCGTGGATTTGCCCGAACAAGGGAACATTGTCAGAGCGGGGTATTTATTTAAGGGTTGGAGTATCGACTCTTCCGCCGAAAGCGGCGATACGGGTTCGTATACCATATTAGGAACCGACGTTCCCGACGATGCGGACGATATTACGTTCTACGTTTGTTGGAAAGAGCTGGAAACCGTAACCATAACCGAAACGGCACAAACCTTCACGTACGGCGACAAAGATATTGCGTTTGTCGTAGAGGGAACTACGATAGAGGACTTTACGGTTTGGTATTATATCAATTCCGATTGGACGGAGGATGCACCGACCGCCGCAGGCAAGTATACCGTAAAAGTCACCCGTGCCGAAGATACCGTGTATAAGGCTTTCTCCAAAGAACTGACCGAAGGACTTGTCATTCGGAAGAAGGATATTACCTTTACCGTTATCGACGTAGCTACCGGCACGTTTACCTATGACGGAACGGCAAAGACGACGACCGCATCCTATACCGATTTAATCGGTACCGACGAACTGACTTATACTTTAGCATACTCCGATAACGTTACTGCAGGGACTTGTATCGTAACAATCGAAAGTGCAAGTATCACGTCGGGTGAAGCAAATAACTATAATATCATTACTTCCGATACGGGAACACTCGTCATTGACAAAGCCGCCGTCTTAGAACCGACTGTAGGCGGCACGTATCGTTATACGGGTAAAGTGCAAACGGTTACGATAAACGGCGTCGAAAGTTATATGAGTACAACGGACGCATTGTGTGAAACGCATGCCGGTGACTATACGATTATCTATGTCTTGGATGATAATCATCAATGGGCAGACGGTAGTGACGGCGTGTTGACTTGGACGATAGAGAAAGCATCGGCAACCGTTACGGTGGATACGACCGAGATAATCAAGACTTTCGGAGAAACCGTTGTTTTGCCGCAGGCGACAGCCGATTTCGGAGAAGTCGTTTGCAGTGAGACGTCAAATATTCTTGTAAACGCAGGCACTTATACCGTTGTGTACAGTGTCGCCGAAACAAGCGACTATTTCGGTGACAGTAAGTCTTTGAACGTCACGATTCGACGTCTTACAGTATCCGAACCGATACCTATGGGAACCTATATATTCAACGGAGAGTCGCAAACGGTAGAACTCTCGAATCTTATCGAAGGCATGACGACGACCGATTCGATTACGCAAACCGATGCAGGCGTTTACACCATAACGTACACCCTTGACGATAATCACGAATGGGCGGACGGTAGTGACGGAATCGTTGTTTGGGAAATCATGGCACGTCAAAAAGAAACGCCTACCGCAAGCGAAGAAGAAAAACCGCAGGTAACCGTAGAAAACGAAAAAGGTTTTTCCTCCGACATCAGCGTCACCGTTGACGTGGTTGCGGAAACCGGTATTGACGAAGCCACCGAAAACGAAGAACTGCGTGTTAATTATTATGAGTTGGAAGAAGAAGGCGTCAAGTTATCGAAGGATGAAAAAATCGGCGTCGTGTATGACGTCAAGTTGATTCAAACGACCAACGGCGTGTCCAAAGAAATTCAGTTATCGGATTTGCAAAGCGGTTCCAAAATCAAAGTCCGCATGTTGATTCCCGCAACCGTAGACATCTCTAAGGTGACGAGAATCCTGAGCGTCAACGATAAAAAAGAGATTAAAGTCATCGAATTCGATTCCTCTAAAGTGGACGCAAACGGCTATTACGAAGTGGAGATTGATAAATTGGGCGAGTTTGCCTTCGTCTATTCGACGGCAATCGAGGAACCTTGTGTCGGTCACTGGATTATACTCGGCTTCACCTGTCTCGTATTGATTCACTTGATTATCGGTGCATGCTTCATTTGGTTCAGAAAGATCGGTATTACCATTACGATGGACGTAGCCGCCGTCGTCTTGGGCGGACTCACCTATCTCTTTGCCGACGCCTGTCCGACGTGTAACGTCATGGAAATCATCTTGATTTCGATTGAAGCCGCAGGATTCCTTGCCGAAATTCTCGTAGCCGTCTTCCGTCGAAAAGCCCGTCGATAATTCCGTTATCACGTCTTTTACGAAGGATTGCGGAAAGTAAACAGGCACCTTGCACCGAAAAAGTGCGGGGTGCCTTTTTATTAGAGTCGAAGAAAGGTTTCGGCGTCCGAGAAAAAGGCGAGGACGTCGTTGCGACGGACGAATTCTAAAAAACCGTAGCAGTCGGGTAAAAGTTTGTTATAGGTTGCCCATTCGGTTTTTCCGAAAGAAAGGGGAAGGCGGATACGATTTTTCCAGTGATAAACATGGACGCACACGATGGCGTTTTTCAGGGCGGATATGGATTCCGTATTGGAACGGATTCGTTCGGTTTCACTCCGGAAACGCTGCCAATAGGCGGGTTGCCAATAGGTTTTGACGTTATCGGCATGGATTGCCCGTAAGAGTTTTTGCGTGTTTGGATAGCCGTTGTTGTAGGTGTGGTGATGATATTCGAAAGCCAAAATCTGTCCTTTTTCTTGGGCAATGACCGAGCAACGTCGTACGATGGCGACTAAGTCGGCAAATTCCCGTTCGCTAAACTTTTCGGCGTCTTTCGTGCCTGCCCAAATACGGATGACGGTGGCACCGAGCAGCTGTGCCGTTTCGGAAACGCGCTTAAACTTTTCTACGTCGTCACAACGGAAATAGGAGCCGTACGAAAAAATCCGAAGTCCTCTTTTTCGGGTGATTTCTCGGATGGTTTCGGCTCGTTTGCCATCGTTTTCGGGGGCGTGAATATCCCCGCCCCATTCGATACAAGTCAGTTGTGCCTTGCTTGTTAAAAAAGCCACCGTACGGGCGGGCAGTAAACGGAAAGTTACCGAACAAAGTCCTTTTTGCGTGATCACACGACCTCCGTAGTCGCAGGAAGCAAAGGATAACGCTTTTGCGGTTTTTGTAACAGTTTTTCAACAATGCGATAGGTATGTAGCCAATCGGCATACCGAAGATATTCCTTATCGGTATGTTCGTTATAATAACCGACGCTGAGGTTGACGCCGCAGACGCTTTGACAAAGCGTAACGATATCGGTACCGCTTTTTTCGCCTGCGTAGGTATATCCCGTTTCGTCTTCGATAAAACGAACGAATTCTTGACTGACGGGCAAAGAGTAATATTTGTATTCGGTGGCGTTCCGCAGATCCAACTGTATCATATAGCTATGGTCGTTCCATTCCCGAAACAAATCGGGAAGGTTCTTGCGAACGTATTGTGCGGATATACTGCCGTATTCTTCTCCGTCTAAAACAAGAAGGGAGTGTCCGCTGTTTCGTAAGAGGTAGACTACGGCGCAACCGGCGCGGTCGTCGGCACCGATTCCGCAACCGAAGTTTGTCCCTCGATAACAGTCGTTTTTGTCCAAGCGTAAAGTCTGCGTACGTTCGTTTCGCCAATAGTCGACGTCCCAAACGGTATCGCAATGCGCCACCAAAAGGACTCTGTCTTTTCTTGTGCCGGGCAGATAAACGTAATTGACGTTTTTGCCGTTAAAAGCAGATTGAGCGTTTTCCAGTGTGGCAAATTTCTCCAAAACCGCCTTCGTCGAGGAAAGGGGAAAACGTAAGAATTCTTCTAAAACCTGTCTTTCAATTTCCATAACGACACCTCCGTTTTTATAATAATAAAAAAGACGTATTTTGTCAAGGTAGAATTTTGTTACCTTGCAAAAAGGGAGGAAATATGCAAAAAAAACAAAAGTTTTCTGCAAAAAATTAAGTATTTTTATAGACGGTTTTGCCGTTGACTACCGTTTCATAAACGTGTAAATCGTCATCGATAACGGTATAGTCACACGATTTTCCGACGGCGAGAGAACCGCAAAAAGAATCAATATGCAAGCATTTCGCAGGTGCTATGGTGGCGGCAAGGATGGCTTTTTCCAAAGGAATGCGACAAAAATCCCGAAGGTTTTTGACCGCTTGATTCATGGGAAGGACGCTTCCCGCTATCGTACCGTCGGGAAGCAAAGCGATGCCGTCCGATACGAGGATTTCTTGATTGCCTAACAGATACTTTCCGTTCGGTTTTCCTTTGGCTGCGGTGGAGTCGGTGACCAAAACGGTTTTATCCCCCATGTTCTTGTAAAATAGGCGAACTGCCGCTTCGACGACATGCTTGCCGTCGCAAATCAGTTCGCCCCACATTTCGGACAAGAACACTCCTCCGACCGCACCGACAAGGCGAGAGTCGATTTTACTCATGGCGTTATATACGTGCGTAGCCGAAGTAGCTCCGAGCCTTTCGGCTTCCGAAATTTGTTCACAGGTGGCGTCGGTATGCCCGACCGAAGCAACGATGTTTCTTGAAAGCATATCCGCTACGCAAGAAAGATTTTCTTCGGGGGCAAAAGTGATTTGTCGAATGGTATTTTTGGCGGCATGGCAAAATTCTTCCAACAGACTTTCGGAATAAGGAAGAATATCTCGAAACGGTTGCGCCCCGGCCTTTTTGGGACTGAGAAAAGGGCCTTCCAAGTGGATGCCCTGACAAAAAGCCCCCTCGCCTTTTTGATTTTTTACATAGTCGGAAATGCCGCGTAACGCCGCAAGAATATCCTGCTTCGGGGCGGTCATGGTGGTGGGGAGAAAACGAGTAACGCCTTCTCTCGGCAGACATGCCGCCATGTTTTTGACGGCATTTTCGGAGTCGTGCATACAGTCGAACCCGTACGCGCCATGAATATGTTTATCAAGGAATCCCGGTACGATATAGAGTTTTTCGTCGAAAGCGGATTCGGCTTCCGAAAAAGCGGTGATTCTGCCGTTCTCGGCATGCATGGTGCAACGGCGAAAGCCCTGTTCGGTATAAATAATGCCCGTTCTTTGTGTGCGCATGGTTTTATTATAGCATAAAAAAAGAAAAAGGCGTACGGTCGTACGCCTTTCTCCTTAAAAAAACTTTTTATTCGTGATAAAGAACATCTCGAGCCACCACGCCGAAAATCATTTTTTCCAAAATGTTATCCAGATAGATTTCTCCTTTGCCGATGTCGAACATATCGGAAACGGCGACGCCGAGGATGGTGTCGGTTTCTCTGTCGGCAATACCGGGAATAAAGCCGTTGAGTAAGCCGGGAATGGAAATAATGGTCATCAGACTGTCGATTTGCCCTAATATATCGGTTTCGAGGTTGATGGAGAAGGGAAGTTTTTCGGAAAGTATATCGTTGACGATGACGAGAGCCTTTTTCAAGAAATCTCCTTCGGTCAGCGATAAAGTCCCTTCCGTCATCAGTTTGGCGACGAAACCTTCGGTAATAAATTCGGCGTCGATACCGTTGTTGATTTCGTGCAAACGGGTGAAGAGTTCAGAGGTGCGAAGCACTTCGAAAGCCGAATAAATGCCGTAGCGCAGAATGGTCGCTTCGTCACTTTCATAAGTAATACCGCCTTCGTCTTTATAAACCTTTCCGATGATTTCGATGACGAATTGCCAGATATGGTCATAATCGGATTGCGGCAAAACGATACCGTACTTTTCGCAAATGCTTTCCAACGACTGTTTTCCCTCCGTTTTATAAATCGGCATTTCCAAAAACGCCTTATAGAGGTCGGTATAAATGTATTCGGCAAGGGAAGCGAGTTCGGCTTCGTGGGTACCTTCGGGATCAAGGTTCAAAAGATCAAAAACGGTGTAGAACATATCATAAGATCCGCCGTCGTTGATTCTGCCGTCTACGTTGGTCAGTAAGTTATCGTAAATGAACGGATTTAAGGCGTATTCTTGTAACTTCGTCACCAAAGTCAAACGTAAAGCAGAATCGACATAGCTCGGCAGATAGTTTTCTTTAACCCCTTCGAGATATAAGTTTTCCACTTCGGTATTGCCGTCGAAATCGCTTTTGAATAAACGCATCGGTAACGGATAATTGGTTAAACAACCCGTTTCAATATCTTCAAAAGAAGCACCCGTATCTTCGTCGGTGTACGTATCGGTGTGTTGCATGTGTAAGTGACCGGAAAAGACGTGTTTCACGCCGTATACGGTCAACAAACGTTGTACTTCGCTACGCAGATTCAAAGCGTTGTCTTCCCCTTCCAAAAGAAGTCCGATGGTACTGCCCAACTGGTCGTTAATGGGAAAATGCAACATAAGGAGAGGTTCCTTCCCGTCATCGCAGGCTGACTCCAACTGTTCCATCAACCAATCGAGTAAACGATAGGTGAGAGCGGAATACCCCGTCCCTTTGACGTCGGGTTCTCCGTTTCCCCGCCCGTAATAGCACATATAATAGGTATTTTCGTTTTCGTCTTCGTAATAATTGGCGGCATCCAAAGAAATAAGACGGTAGTTGCTGCCTTTTAAGTCGCACACGTACGACATGGTTCCGATTTCGTCAAAAGAATAATCTCCGACGTAGGTGGTTTCGGGTTCTTCCAAGCGGTCGTTGGCAATGGCTTCGTTAAATCCGAAATTGGCATAGATGGACATAAATTCTTCGGGCGTAACGCCGCTGACGCGAACGGAACAAGAACCGTCTTCGAAAGTTTCGTCGATTTGATCGGTCAAACCTTGTGCAACGGCATCGGCAATCGACATATATTTTTTAGGCGACTTATTTATATCGTGGTTTCCGCAGGTAACGTATACGGGGATACCGGCATCTTCCAAGCGTTGGCACTCTCTCGCTACCGTTTCGTGTCCCACCTTAGAACCGTTCTCCGTCAAATCTCCGGGCATCAAAACCACGTCGACTTTCTGCTCTATCATTTTATCGACCGCCGTCGCTAAAATGCTTTCCGAAACGAACAACATTTTCTGTCCCACCGCATTGAAGTCCAAAAACGACAGGTATGCGTCGTCCCCCACTTCGCTCGCCGCAATAATCTGCGGATCGGATATGATGCCGATAACGAACTCATCTTCTCCGATACCGACGATTGCTCCGATAGCCAAGCAGACAATCAACAAAACTAAAATAATGATAATTCCGACCTTTTTTGCTTTCATTTTTAATATCCTTATAAAAAACTAGATTAACTATATTTTAGTATACCATATACTCCCTCTTTTTTCAAGTCCTATCTTCGCACCTTTTCCGAATTCTCATACGGTAGGCAAAACTACCAAAGGTTTGTGTATTGACAAAGAAGAACTTTATCCAGTATAATATAGAAGCTATGATGAAAAAAATTCGGATGATAGGTTTGGCGGTGCTTCTATGCCTTGTCTGCACGGTCGGATGTGCCGCGTGTTCGTTGTTCGGCTCGGAAGCAACGTTGCATTATAAGGATGCCGAGGGCGGAAAGGCGGTTTCTTCTTACGACGGAAACACGTCGAACGTTTCTTTGGTGATTCCCGATACCTTCGAAGGAGAACCGGTGGTGGAAATCGGTGCTTTCGGGGTGGCGGCGTGCGAATATTTGACGTCGATTACCATCGGGAAAAACGTGCGGGTTATTTCGGAAAGGGCTTTTTGTTCCTTGCCGAATTTGACGGAATTCGTCGTGGACGCCGAAAACGCCGCTTTTAAGAGCGTGGACGGCGTGCTGTTTACGAAGGATGGAACGGAATTGGTTGCGTACCCCAATAAAAAGGCGGGGGACGGTAGTTACGTCGTTCCCGAAACGGTGACGAAAATCCGCTCCTGTGCCTTCTATTGTTGTTCCGAACTGACAAAACTGACGCTGGGCAGTGCGGTTCGGGAAGTGGGGGACTACGCCTGTATCAAATGTTCGGGGATGACCGAACTGAACTTGAACGAGGGTTTGCAAAGAATCGGTCGAGACGGGTTCTCTTTCTGCGAAAGTTTGACGAAGTTGGAGATTCCCGCTTCGGTCGAATATATCGGCGATTACGGATTTTACGCCAAAACGTCCAAAGTCACGACGGAAACTTTTATCGTGAAAAAAAGTTTGTCGGAAATCACGTTGGGAAAGAGTTGGAAGCCGCAAGCTTCGGGTTTGGAGTCTTCTGCCGTTGAGCCTACGATTCGGGAGGAAAAGTAAGATGGAAAAACTTCTGCAAAACATAAAAGGGAGTTTGCGCGGGTTCGTAGACCATTGGAAAACGCCGAAAGAGGGGAACGAAGTCCCGAATAAAGAAGTCGTCTTAATGTGCGTCGGTGCTTCGGGAACGGAAGGTGCCTCCAATATCATGTCGTATATTTCTTTTGCGGCATCGAGCTTTTTGGTCGGTGCGGTGTACGGTATCTCTTTTAACGATATTTATATCATCAGCATCATCGACATGATTTTCGGCTTGCTGTTTTCTCCGCTTTCGATGGCTATTTCCGATAATTACGGGCGACCGCCTCGCAAAACCATGATTTTGATACTGTCCGTTGCCGCCGCCTGTGTACCGCTCGGTATCGGGAGTTTGTTTATACCGGAAAATCTGACTACGAACATTTTAGCGTCTTTCCCGCAGGTTTTGGCGGTTACGTTCTTTTTTAGCGCGTTTAACCTGTTTTATCAGATGATGCAATATCGGGTATTTTCCAAAAAATTCGGTAAATTCCGCACGTTGGTGTTGGTGGGTTGTTTCCCGACCATCCTCTGTATCGTGTTGATGGGCTTTTTGCCGATTGGGACGTGGAAGTACGGAACAAGACTATGGGTATTAAAACTGTTGTTTTCTTTTTACGGAAATTTCGCCTCCTTTAACGGGCAACGTGCCAATATCATGAACCTCATGACGACGAATTCGGACGAGCTTGCCAAAATACGAACGTGGGTTACTTTCGTCGCCGGTGCGGTAGGCGGATTATTCATGATAGCTTTGCCGTTTATAGCCGACTTTTTCGGTGGAATGAACAGTTTGGCGGCGTATCGGTATATTATCCCCATAGGACTCGTCTTGTGCTTGCCGATGGTACTCGTGCAAGTGTTCGGCGTCAAAGAGCGTGTCATTATTTCGGAAGAACACCGTTCCCATACCAGTATCGGTATGATGAAAGGGTTTAAGGAAGTTTTGAAAAACAAATATTTTTGGATTATCAAAATCAGCGGGTTCTTAAATAGTATCTCAACGGGTATGATTACCATTCTTCACGTTATGGTGGTGTATGCTTTGCGGCAAGACTATATTTTGGGGGTATTGATAGGCGTCGCCGGATGCTTTGCCACCGTCGCTTTGCCTTTCGTGCCGAAAGCGTTACGAAAGTTTGGTAACAGAACGACGCTTATCGTTTCCAGCTTTCTCCAAATCATCAGCTACGGTATCCAAGTGATCGGTATTTTTACCAACAGCATCGCGGTCTTGTTTATCGGACTCGGTTCGATTAACTTTTTTAATATCTTTACCTGCATGGCCGCCGATATGATGCTTCCGCAAGCATGGGACTATCAACAGTATATTTCGGGGGAACGCTTAGAAAACAGTGCGGGTATCTTCGACGTGTTTTTGAATCCTCTTACCCGTCTTACGGGCTTGATTGTTCCCGCCATCTATGCGGTCGTAGGGTTTACTTCGGATTGGAATATCCTATACTTTGACGACGTACGCAATAAGGTATTCCTCTATACCGTCTTATTGATGGTTTCCGCCCGCATTTTGGTAACCATACCGTATTTCTTCTTTGACCTCAACGAAGGGAAGCATCGGGAAATCGTCAAGGTTTTGCATGAACGGGTGGAACAAGAAAAAAACGACGAAGCAACGCCGGAAGCGGAAAGAGTCGCCGAGTAAGCGAGTTGTGTGCCCAAAGAAACCTAAAAAAATCCGCCGAATATCGGCGGATTTTTTTTAGAGTTTCGTATACGTATTCTTAAAAACCGGAAAACCATGAATCACACTTCTTGATGATTTCCGTTGGCGTCGGTGCTTGGTCGGGAAAATTTTTACGGCATAAAGCCAAAGGAGACTGCCGTAAAAATCCGACCAACAATCGGCACCGATATTTTATCAATACATATCTCCCATCGGTTGTTGCGGAGCCGGAGCCGGCGGTTCGGGAATGTCGGCAATCAACGCTTCGGTGGTCAACAGCGTAGCGGCTACGCTGGCGGCGTGTTGGAGTGCGCTACGAGTAACTTT
>DCGI01000048.1:0-2367 GCA_002315475.1 Christensenella sp. UBA1782
GATAGCCGAATTCCGGGGTATCGAAAATGCTGTCGGCAAGACGAGTTACCTCTTTTTCCAAATCGGGAAACCGATGGACGAAAGCTTTTTTTTCTTCCATGGCTTACTCTTTTGCGGCGACTTCTTGTACGGCGGCGACTTTTTTACCCTTTTTGCGGTTCAAGAACCCGACGACCAACGCACCGGCTGTAAAGATAACGGTAAAGCCTATCGAAATCACCAAAATCATCCACGTGGGTTTGGTGAAGAAGCTTCCGTAAACGACCAATAAAACAACTTGCAACACGCTCATGAAGGCAAACCCTTTCGAGAAGTTGTTCAAGGCGGGGGTTTCGTAGTTCGGATCGCAGATTTTTAAGAGCATCAAGCCCGTCATCATAACACCGGTACAGGTTCCCCAACCGATGATGGAATGTTCAAACGGAGCATCTTTGCCGCAAACGAATTTCGTAAAGAAGAATACGTACAGGAAGGTAATGACGTAACCGACGATACAAGCGATCAAAATCGGTACGATATAGGTCATAACCGCCGAAACGGGCATGGACGCAATGGCGCAGACAATGGCAAAATCCGTCATGGCACCGGTGATTCTCGCTACGAGTTTTCTGTCAATCAACCATTCCAACTTCAACACTTGTAAAAGTTTGTTAATGCCGAACATAAACAACATGGCGAGCGACCAAACGGGGATTTGTCCCAAAATGGAACCGACTTTAGGAATCAACGACAATCCCTTCACCACGCCGTACGCCAAAGCGCAGTCGGCACAAATGATACCGATGATAACGGTGATGCTTTCGATGGTATAGTTTTTGGTGGTTTCTCTACCGATACTTTGTTGTTCTTCGATGTTCTTCACCAAACCGGTCAAAGCGACACCCTCCAGTTTTACGGGTTCTTTCATCACGGAAGTTTTACCCTTTCTTGCGGCGATATTGATAAAGATGATACCGAAAATGGTACCGCCTACCAAACCGAAGGTGGCAAACGCCGTTCCTACGCCTTGCGAAACCAGAGCGGTTTCCTGTCCTAAATACTGTCCGAACAATGCCGGAATGGAACCTACCGAACCGTGACCGCCGACATAACCGACGGCAAGCTCGAAGCCGAAAGTATTATACATATTGTCGGTAAAGCCTTTGCAAGCGAGGTTGGTCAACAAACCGACGACGATTTGCACCACCATCATACCCATCAACATAAAGAATAAGCCGAGCGCAATGTTTTTTTTGCCTGCTTTTTCTTTTTTCAATGCGATTTTTTCTTCCTTCGTCTTTTTCTTGGAAAAAAGTCCGAGCGGGGTGGCTGCAAAAATAGGAATAATCAAAATACCGGGAAGCAGACTCCAAATATTGACGACGTTTTCCAAAATCGTGGGACTTGCACCCTCCGCAGACACCATCCAGTCGCCTACGACGGGAATCAGTCCGAACACTTCGGGCCCCAAAATCAACCCGACAAAGCCTCCGATAACGGAAGCGGGTAAAAAGATTTTTTGAAAAATCTTTACTTTGCTTCTGAGCAACAACCCGAGAAGCAACAACGCACCGGCAATACCCAAAGCAATCAGTATATACTTTAAGCCGTTGTTGGTGACATAGTAAGACGCTGCTAACATCTTCTCTTTCCTCCTTTGTATGAAAATAAAATGAAAGTTTTAGGATTTTATCATAACAAAAAAAAGACGGCTTGTCAATACGTATTTTTCAAAAAAGAGGCTTATTGTCTAAAAGGTAATTCGTATTATTTTTTGTTTCGTCCCCTAAAACATACCCACAAACAAGGGGTTTTTAGGTGCTCTTTCAAAAAGCCGTTTTCGGAACAGTTTCGGTATCTACTTTTTCTGTCCGTAATAGGCGTTTTTACCATGCTTGCGAAAATAGTGTTTATCGGCGATATGTTGCGGAAGCCGTTCGGCGTGCGGGGCAAGGGACTCCGTCAAAAATGCCATTTTGGCAACCTCTTCGGTGACCGTCGCATGATATACCGCTTCGTCGGCGTTCTTGCCCCAAGCGAAAACCCCGTGGTTTTTAACAAGGCAGGCGGGGACGGCTACGGCGTCGGTAATGGTTTCGTTCAAAACGACGCCGGTATTCTTTTCGTAGTCCTCCGTTTCGGCTTTCGTCAAAGAGCGCGTACAAGGGACGTCTCCGTAAAAATAATCGGCATGGGTGGTGCCGTAGGCAACGATCGGTTTGCCCGCTTGCGCAAAACCGGTGGCGTAGGTGGAATGGGTATGTACGACGCCGCCGATTTCGGGATGTGCCTTATACAGCTCCAAATGGGTGGGAGTATCCGACGAAGGACGGAGAGAGCCTTCCACCACGTTGCCGCTGAAATCGACGACCACCATGTCGCTTGCTT
>DCGI01000048.1:2422-7196 GCA_002315475.1 Christensenella sp. UBA1782
CCACGCCGCTCGGCTTGATGACGACCAAATTCTGCGTACGGTCGATTCCGGATACGTTTCCCCACGTAAACAGCACCAAACCGTTTTTCACCAAATCCAAATTTGCCCGAAAGACCTGTTCTTTTAATGTTTCCAACATGTTACACCTGACTTGCCGACTTCGCTACGGTCAAATATTTTTTATAACGGGCAAAAAAAGCTTGATACTTGGCTTTTTCTTGTTCGTCTGCCACCATCGTGACGCCGTCGCCCGTCGCAAGGACTTTATCGAGATAGGCTTGTAAAGACTTCCCTTTTTCCAAAGCAAAACCGGCAAGAAGCGCAATGCCGTACGCACCGCCCTCTCCCGCCTGCTTACGCACGACTACGGGGGCGTCCAACGCCGCACTCGTGGCACTCTGCCCGATTTTCGGCGTTTTATAAAAACCGCCATGTGCGGTAACCGAAGAAATCTTTACCCCTTCTTTTTTCAAAATTTCCATACCGAGCGACAAAGTCGCCACCGCCGAATAGATTTGCATTTGCATAAAATTGGCTAAATTCAGCTTGCCGTCACAGTCACGCACCGAAAGAGGGGCTCCCTTCGTGGTTTCGGCAAGAGGTTCGCCGCCGAGAAAATTATATCCCGCCAGTTTTCCGACTTCTTCGTCGCTTTCGGCGGACGCAAGAAATAACTTTTCGAAAAGTTCCCCTTTGTCGATGGTGTCGCCGCAAAGGGAAAGCACTTCTTGAAAAAGATTCACCCATTCGTGAATTTCGTTGGCACAGTTGTTGGTATGTATCAATGCCGCCGGATGCCCGTCGGGGGTGGCTATTATATCGATTTCTTTATAGTAGTTTTGTAAAGGCTTTTCCAAAACCACCGACATATTGGCACTCGTACCCGCCGAAACCTGCGCCGTCGTCGGTCGAACGGCATCGGTGCAGACCATACCCGTCCCCATATCTCCTTCGGGCGGACAACATAACGCTCCCCCTTCGAGAAAACCCGTCGAATCGAGCAGAAGGGCGCCTTCCTTGGTCAGCGTTCCCCCTTCTTCACCCGCCGAAAGGACGTCGGGCAGAAGGCTTTTTAAGTGGACGCCGAGAAGATCGTCGTAGATTGCGAGCCTTGCTTCGTCCCAACTTTTGCCGTCGAGCGGAAACATTCCGCTTGCGTCGTTGGCACCGAGTACGTTTTTTCCCGTCAACAGAAAATGAACGTAGCCGGCAAGGGTGGTTAAGTGCGCCACGCGGTTTACCGTTTTTTCTTGGTTCAAAACGGCTTGGCAAAAGTGCGTGGCACTCCATCGTTGCGGCATATTGCATCGTAGTTTTTCCGTTAAAAGTTCGGACGCTTCCGAAGTGGTGGTATCCCGCCACGTACGGAAAGGTTCTACCTGTTTCCAATCCTTATCGAACGCCAAATATCCGTGCATCATGGCGGAAACGCCGACGGCATCCACCCTTCGAAGGGGCGTGCCGAATGACTTTATTAAGTTTTGGTAACTCTCTTGCAGACCTTCTATAACTTTTTGCATGGAATACGACCAATGCCCGTCGACATACTCGTTTTCCCATTCCGAAGATCCGCCGGCAAGAACCCGCCCCGTTTCGTCGATTAATACCGCCTTGATTCTCGTCGAACCGAATTCTATCCCTACGATATGCTTAGTCATGGAAAGGATTCTCCGTTGGGTACCGTTCCGTTTGGTTATATCCTGTTTTTTCGACGCCGATATACTTAAAGACCTCGAACATGGCTTTTCCGTAATGCCCGAACGCAACGGCACCATGATGCGGAAAACCGTTTTCTATCAAAACGTGACGATAGAATCTCCCCATCTCCCGAATGGCAAAGACGCCGATACCGCCGAAAGAACGGGGCGCAACGGGAAGGATTTCCCCTTCCGCCACATAGGCGTACAGATGATTGTCGGCGGTGGACTGCAGACGGTAGAACGTAATATCCGAAGGGGCGATATCCCCTTCCAACGTGCCGTTGGTCACCTCGACGGGTAGACTTCTTGCCATGATTTTTTGATATTTCATCATCGGATTGCAAAGTCTTCCCGAGCAGGTATTGCCGCAATGGAATCCCATAAAGGTATCGGTAAATTTATAATCGAATTTCCCTTCGATATCCTGCCGATACATTTCGGCGGGAACGGTGTTGTTGATGTCGAGAAGAGTTACGCTTTCCCCCGAAATACAGGTTCCTATGTATTCCGACAAAGCACCGTAAATATCCACTTCGCAACTGACGGGGATGCCTCTGCTTGCCAAACGACTGTTGACGAAGCAAGGGACGAAACCGAATTGCGTCTGGAAGGCAGGCCAACATTTACCGGCAATCGCCACAAACCGTTTACTGCCCTTATGCGCCTCCATCCAATCGATCAAAGTCAATTCGTATTGAGCAAGCTTCGACAGAATCTCGGGTTTTTGATTGCCTTTTCCCAGTTCCTTTGCCATGTCTGCGGCAACGGCGGGAATACGAGCGTCGCCTGCGTGCTTGTTAAAACTCTCAAACAAATCCAATTCGCTGTTTTCTTCGATTTCCACGCCCATGTTATAGAGCTGTTTGACGGGAGCGTTACACGCCAAAAAGTTAAACGGTCTGGGGCCGAAAGACAGAATTTTCAAGTTTTTCAACCCGACCAACGCCCTCGCTACGGGGAGAAAGTCGTGAATCAAATCGGCGCAGTACGTTGCGTCGCCTACGGGATACTCGGGAACGTACGCCTGCACGTTTCTCAGTTTCAAATTATAACTTGCGTTCAACATACCGCAAAAGGCATCCCCTCGATCGTCCTTCAAAATACCGATGTTTTCTTCCGCCGCCGCACAGAACATGACGGGATACCCCGTTTCTGCCTGCCACTTTTGCGCCAGCATGGTTTCCGATATTTCGGGGCCGAAATTACCGAGATATACGCATAAAGCGTTACAACCCGCCCCTTTGACGTCGGCAAGTGCCTGCAACATGTGTATTTCGCTCTCCACGATGCAAACGGGACATTCGTATACGTCCCCTTCGCCGTACCTTTCTTGATATGCCCCGATTAAAGCCTTTCTACGATTGACGGATAAGCTTTCGGGAAAGCAATCCCTCGAAACGGCAACCACGCCGACCTTGATTTTCGGTATATTTTCCATAGATAATTTCTCCCTTTTTCAAAAAGTTTTACGGTACTCCGTATTCCTAAAAATATTATAGTATATTCCTCTTGAAAAAACAAGTACGGGTTTTCAAATAATTTCTTCAAGTCTGCGTCTACACTTTGTAAATGATGTGAGACGAACTTTTTCTAAAAAATAATTGTCTCGTTATGGATTATTCCCACTGACCGATATTTGCGTGCAATATCAAGAACCATTTGAGCGACCTGACCTCCTATGATTTTTTGTGGTGAATATATTCTAACACGAGGCAGTCACTCTTCTTTTATTTTTTTCAGTCTCACATCCATTGTAACTCTACAATTGAAAATTTTGTAGATTTATGATATAATTTTTCAAACTTAGTCTTTCTAAATACAGAATTGACTCAATTGACTATAGGGTAGGCTGGTATCAAATAAGAAAATCGCCAGCAGAAATAAATGATACCGCTATCAATCAAGCATTGATAGAATTAAAAACAGCCCATAAGCGTTTAAGTGAAAAAATAATACCTGAGATTTACGATTATGGTTTTTTGGCAAAGTAATGGATAGTATGGAGGAAAAATGAAGGACATTATTGATTACGAAAATGATTTTAATACTATCATTTCTATTATTGAAAACGCAAAGTTGCGAGCAATGAAAGCTGTCAATACGGAGATGATAGAAATGTATTGGCAAATCGGAAAATATATCAGCGAGAAAGTCGAAAAGGACGGATGGGGTAAAGGCGTTGTTAAAGAATTTTCGGATTTTTTACAAAAAACATATCCGTCGGCAGGTGGTTTTTCTCCGCAAAATATATGGAGAATGAAGCAGTTTTATGAAACATATTGCCATAATGAAAAACTCTCACCACTGGTGAGAGAATTAAGCTGGTCAAATAATCTCCTTATTTTGGCAGGTTGCAAGACTGATGAAGCGAAAGAATTTTATCTTCGTTTGTCGATTGCAAATAATTATGGAAAGCGGGAATTGGAACGTCAGATTGATAGTGCATTGTTTGAAAGAACAATGATTTCCGCCGCTACAAATAAAAATTTAATTGAACGTAATCCAACTGTTGGGGTATTAAGAGATTCTTATGTGTTGGAATTTCTATCTGTTCCCGAGGATTTCAAAGAAAAGGATTTGCGGAAAGCCATCATTTCCAATCTAAAACAATTTATTTTGGAATTTGGAAAGGATTTTACTTTTGTTGGCGAAGAGTACAAAGTCCAAGTCGGAAATACGGATTTCTTTATTGATTTACTATTTTATAACCGTGCCCTTTCCTGTCTTGTGGCAATTGAATTAAAGGTAGGTAAATTTAAACCGGAACATTTGGGACAACTGAATTTCTATTTGGAAACTTTAGATAGAGACGTTAGAAAGGAAAATGAAAATCCGAGCGTCGGTTTGATTCTTTGCGCTTCAAAAGATGATACGGTGGTAGAATACGCCTTGAACAGATCTCTGTCGCCGACGATGGTTGCGGATTATACGCTTAAACTTCCCGATAAGAAAATATTGCAAGAGAAATTACGCGAAATAACGGAATTGATGTCCTCTGAAAATTAAAAAAACGTTAATCACTAATTATTCGTTTTAGGCACTTTGTTGCCCACCATATTTCACTTATTCGCACA
>DCGI01000026.1 GCA_002315475.1 Christensenella sp. UBA1782
TTTTGCCGACCGACTTTAAGGACTACGACGGTACTTCCAGTGCCACCTATACCGCCATCAAGAACGGCGTTCTTGTACAAGATAAGTATATCGAATTGTCCACTTTAGCTTTGTTGAACGATAAGGGAATAGAAAAAATTGCTGATACTATGAAATTGGAATTGTTGTCCGAACTGGAACCGAGTGATTTTTTTGATTATAATTATCCGACTCCGGTATGCTATGATTCCTATGTAAACAACGGAAAACAATTGGATATGCACTTAGCAATGCAACTGCTTAAGTCCGGTAGTTCCAAAATTCTTGTAAAAGGATATGTTTTTTCTCCTGATTTGGAGGCTTCCGATTTTACCGATTATAACGGAACCAGTAGTGAAGTTTATACAGAGTATAAGGATAGCGGGGATGTGTTTACTATGTACGTTTTTTCTAGCATGAAAAATGAATCCATTTTTGCAAAAATTCTCCCCGATTATGCTAAACTCACATCCGATTTAGGAATAGAACATTTTTCCGACGTCGTTTATACCAGTGACGATTATAATAATGCCGTTGCCTTAGATCCTACATGCTTAGAGGAAGGAAATTGTACTACCGAGACCATTTATGAACAACTTGTGGACGAAGAAGATGCAGGTGTAAACAAGATTACCAATGTTTACTATAATATTAATCACACATTGAATCCGAGTGACTTTAAGGATAGAGTGGCATCGAGTAGTGCAAGTTATGAAACCGTAACGAAAGCACCTTTCCAAGCCGGAAAAGAAATCTCGAAGGCGACCTACGACGCTTTGCGTGCGGACGCTCAAGCCGAAAAAATCGACAGTACTTTAGAGAAGAAATTCTATACCGTCAATACCGCGATTGAACAAACCGATTTTGCCGATTATGACGTTACCGACAGAACGAGCGACGATTATTTCGAAATCTTCCTTGCGGTCGATAAGACTTTGACGGAAACGCAATATGAACAACTCCAACCGGCAAGCCAATCGAAAGTAACGATTACCTATGACAAACAGTACGTAATCAATACAGCTTTGACCAGTGCGGATTTTACCGACGTCGCCGATTATAACGCTTTGATTACATCGGCTTTGGCGCAAAACGCCGTCATTTCGGCGGACGTGTACGACGCTCTGAAAGTCGCGAACGTAAACGGTCAACAGAAAGTAAAGACTTTGAAGCAAGACGAATTGGATACCTATATGGCGAACAAAGCGGACTTGGACGAAATCAAGTTTGTACTGACTATCACCGCTACGCAGCTTGACGAGTATACTACCCCTGCGGACTAAGAGTTTTTTACGATGACGGGTTTTTTAAGAATCTTCTGAAGAACCCGTAAAACCTTCTAACGATTGCGGGAAGTTTTCCGACGGGAGGACGTCCCGTAATCGTAGAAGGGTAAAAAACGCTTGCCGAAACGGAAAGGTTTCGTGTCAAAAAGACAATGACGTACTTTATGACAACGTGGCATAGTTATGAAGTAAGTCGAAAGAGGGGGCGGAATTCCGAAAAAATTCCTCCCCAAAAAATAAAAAACGGAAGAATCGTATGCAAGGCGGTTTTTCCAAAAGGAAAAATGATGAAGAAAAATAAGATGATGAGGGTGGCGCTTGGGTTACTCCTACTTACCATCCTCTCAACTTGCATGGTTTCCGGTACTTTCGCAAAGTATACGACGACGGTGACATCGGGTGACGTCGCCAGAGTTGCTTCATGGGGATTTACCGAAACATCTATCGACATCGAAGGACTATTCGAGCATCCGTTTGAACCCGGTTCGTCGGGGGAAGACTCTTTCCGTTTCGTCTATGACGGAAAGAACGGTGCGCCCGAAGTAAAATATGTATTTAAGGTATTGACAGAAGGAAGCAAAGTCAGTGAAGCGGTGGAAATCAATCAATCCATTCAGTGGAAGTTAGACGACGGAAACTGGGTATCGTTTTCGGGACTACTGCAAGCTATACGTACCCTTTCGGGGAACGAAAGCGGATTGGAAACATACGGAGCGGGGGTTTTGCCGTCGGCATTTCGGAGTAACCAAGCACACACGATTTATTGGCGTTGGGTTTATACCGATACACGCTACTGGGCAAAAGAAACGGTATATCTTGCGGATTTTGAAGAAAACAGCAGGTACGCAAAGCGTTATGAACAAGGGGATTATCTCAAAGAGGACGCCTATCAAGCCTTAACGGCGGCAGGCAAGACAAAAATCCTCGTGTCCGAACCGTCCGTGTACTATTTATGCCAAGAGGGAATCGGCGGAGCCGATTATATTGCTTATAAAGGAACGGAATATGCGGTAGGAAACTTTTTGACGGAGGAAGACTATTTACTTCTTACCGACGCCGGAAAGAATAAGGTAAAAATTATGACGCAAAATAATTTGGATACCTATATCGGAGAATGGGACTTAAAAGAGGTACGACTCAGCGTCACCATTCAAGCCAAACAAGAAGATTAAGATAAGGAAAATAATATAGTAGTATTACTGTATATATATAAAAGATGGCGAAGAAGAAAAAAGAACAATACCAACACGGTCAAGAGTACAAGAAAAAAGAGAAAGAACGTGCCGCTCTGAAAAAAGGGGGGCAAGGCGGTCTGCGACTTGTTTTGGCGTTATTGATTCTGTTGGTGATACTTTCCACCTGTATGACGGTGTGGAGACTGTATTACGTATGCTTGCGAGACGACTACGAAGTGGCACTTCGGTACGACGATGAGGCGGTATCAATAACTTTATTTTCGATGGAGTACCGTGACGGGAGAGGAGATATTATCGTTCAAAGTCTGACCGACGAGAACGTCATTGCACCCGGTTCGGTATCGGAGATTACGGTAGGGTTTATCAATAAGGACGACGTTGCCATCGATTATGATTTCGTGCCGACCGTTTCTATCAGCGAAAGCTATCCTATTCCGATGGAATTTCGGATATTGGACAATACGGGTAGATACGTTGCGGGGGATTTGTTCACGTGGATATCGGTCAAAGACATAGGGGGATATAAGGACTCTCGAACCCTAAAAAAAGGGGAAAAAATCACCTATACGTTGCAATGGAGATGGCCTTTTGAGGACGACAGAGACGACTACGATACCGCCTTGGGCAATAAACTCGACGGAAATCCGCTTTTGATTACGGTGACGTTCGACGCCGTCGCACAAATCAACACGTCGGTGGAAGCCAATGACGGCAGTATAGAATCCGTCATCAGTTCCGGTGTGTTCCGCGTGTTGCTTTGGGTGGTATTGACGGTCTTGTACCTTGTTTTGACGGCAATGGTCGTCATGCGTTTGTTGACGGCGAAAGTGGATTTATTGACCATTCAACAAAACTACATGCCCGACGGCAAGGTGACGGTAGAAA
>DCGI01000091.1:0-2035 GCA_002315475.1 Christensenella sp. UBA1782
CTATTACGATACGGGGAACGAATACGGATTTCAGTGTGCGACCGCTTTTTCTTCCGCAATGAAAAACTATCTTAAAGGAAACGTTACTTCTTATATATCCTATAATATCAATATAGATACCTTCTGTTCTCGCTTGATTCAAGCTATGTCCGACGCGCGTATTCCCGCCGTTCGGTTGGAGGTCATCTCAAAAGTCATCACGACAAACGATTTCATCACCCTCATGGACAAACTGTTAAAATCCATGGATTCTTACGACACGTTTGAAGATTGGTCGTATGCCGTCACCAAACAAGTCGCCGACGAATCGGTCTTTTCGACGGTGAGCAGTTTCTTTTCTTCCTTCTTTGAAATAACCACCTTGACGGTAGACGAGGTATCCAAAATCGTCTACTGTTATTTAGCCCGATACGGTAGTGAACCGTATAAAGCGTATTTAGCTTTGTTCGGAGAAGAAAAATTCCTTTCTTTGTTATCGGACACCTTGTATGTCATGAATACCCTTAACGGAGTAAAGAATACGACCGCTTTAACATTCACGACGGAAGCTTTGCGTTCCTCCCTTTACCAGCTCGGCAGCATCTATTTATCGATAGCAAACGTGCAAGGCTCGTACGATACTTTTGAACGGGTTTTAGGTTTTCCCGATACCTTCCCGAGTGATATAGCCTCGGACTATGAAGAAGACATAAATCAAATGTACGGTAACATAAAAGGCACTTTCGGGAAACTTCTTTTACTACTCGGCACCTTTTTTACCAATCTGACTTCCGAACAAATCGCGTCGTATTATTCGTATTATTACAAAAAGACGAAAACGTCCGACGAAATTGTGGAATTGGAAATAAAGCTCGGTTCCGCACAAGCAACCGAAGACGATATTAACCGCTTAAACGAATTGCTGTACGATAATATCGTCAACCACACCGTTACCGTTCAAGCACTCGTTCCTGCCATCACAAGCTCTTTGGAAGAATTCAACGAAAAATATATGCACGAAGAAAACGGAGAAAGCGTGATAACGAAATATTCCGAAATCATGCAACTGATGCGTATCCTCGTCTTTTACTTGGGAGAGTTTACCGACGTTTCTTCTCTAAACGAAAACATAACAAACATTCAAGAGAATACAAAAGACTTTCAAGACGGCTTACGCTATTTTGAAAACCATTCTTATACCTTGGAAGAAATTCAAGCTATGGACGTAACGAGTGAAGAATATATCGAATTGATTCGACAGACGAACAACGTCGGCACGTCGGTCGATTTGATGACGGCTTACTGCACGTCGGCTTTCAGTATTTGGTACAGTTACAAAACGATAGTATGGAGCAAAGAACAATGAGTAATGTTATCTTAGACGTACAAAACATCACAAAAACCTTCGATAAAGAGCTTACCGTTTTACGGAATATCAGTCTTACGGTGGAAGAAGGGGATTTCATTAGTATTCTCGGTATGTCCGGAAGCGGAAAAACCACTTTGCTGAGCATTTTGGGCGGTATGGAAAAAGCCACGTCGGGAAATGTTTTTTTCGAAGGGAAAAATATGTCCGCCATGCACGAAAAAGAACTTGCCGCTTTGCGAAGAACCAAAATCGGTTTTGTATTTCAATTTTTTAATTTGGCACCCTATCTGACCGTCCGAGAAAATATTTTTCTGCCCATACTCTTAAACGGAAAAAGCTTAAAAAAATACGAAGAAAAGTACAAAGCACTGACGAAGTATCTGAAAATCGACGAATTGGGAGAGAAACTGCCGAGTAATCTTTCGGGCGGAGAACAACAACGTATTGCTATCGCAAGAGGGTTGATATACGATCCGAAAATCATTTTTTTAGACGAGCCTACGGGAAACTTGGACAGTAAAAACGCCGACGAAATCATGCAATTGTTGCAAAAAATCAATCAAGAATTTCATACTACGATTTTACAGGTTACGCACAGCGAACAAAACGCTTCTTTCGGAAACCGTATTATCCGTATGGCGGACGGAAAAATTATTGAGGAAAAGCGATGAAAATCATTTTACATAG
>DCGI01000091.1:2040-4841 GCA_002315475.1 Christensenella sp. UBA1782
AATCATTTTACACCATACTTTCCGAAGTATTCGAGAAAATCCGCTACAGTCTTTTGTTTTGGTTTTTACCGTTATGGTGATGACGGCGTTGTTTTTCGTAACCCTTTGTTTGAGCGATTTGTTTTACAATTTACAATACCAATCGGCTTCCCGTCTATGCGGCAATGCCGAACTGTCGATTACCGGTGACGTTTTTTCCCAAAGTATGCTGGAAGAATTCTCCGAAAAATATAGCGAAGAAATAGAATACGTCGATACCTTTACCGAACTCACGGGACTCCTCAAAAACGACGAAGAGGAAGGGACGGAACAGGTGATTTTGTTGGAAATCACCGATTTGGCGGTTTTTGCCGATCGCCATGCCGACAGATTACGGTATTACGACGGGATTTCTTCCGATTTCCGCTATTCGTATCCCGAAGTTTGGATGGCTAAAGATTTTGCCCGACAGAACGCCGTTTCGGTGGGCGATACCATAGAAATCTACCTTTCTCTCTATGGAAAATATCAATATTTTACGGTTACCTACCTTTTTGAAGAAGAAGGTATCTTTGCCAATACTTCCGTCAATAACGTTCTTATCGACGTTTCCGCTATCGGGGACAGAGGACTTATCAATACCGCCTTTATCAAACTTTCCGAACCGAGCAACAAAGAGGAAATTGTTTCCGCCCTGCAAAGTCACTTGAACAACCCCGAGTTATTGATAGGGGACGCCGTCGATTATGAAAAAATCAATCGTGTCGTTTCCGACAATAATCATCTCGTTTCGGTGGTTTTCATCTTTGTTTTGGCGTTGGTCGTCTTTATCTTGATTACTTCTTATTTGCTTGTTTTTCAAAAAAGAACCAAAGAATTGTTTTTGTTCAAAGCCATGGGGGCGTCGATTGCCCAAAATATACTGCTCCTTCTATTCGAGGGTAGCGTATACGGGTTTATCGGTGCCGTACTCGGTACCGTTTTGGGACGGTTCGGACTGAGTATCGTATCGTCTACCGTTCTGCATAATTATACCGATGCCGTCGTTTATTCGATACCCATGTATATCGAGTCCCTACTGCTCGGTATCGGAATTTCCTGCGTTAGTTGTTTCTATCCGTCCGTAAAACTATCCTTTCAAACGCAATCCCGCGCAAGAAAAACCGAAGTACACCTTCCTAAAAAGAGGGATATTGTTATTTTACCGCTGCTTGCCGTCCTTTTAATCGGTTTGATTATATTGATGCGGTATTTTGAAAACGAAACTTTGCTTTTGTCTATCTTGTTCTTACTTGCGGTTTCCGTCTTTATTTATAAAGTAACACCGTACCTGCTACAAGCGGTTTCCTTTCTGTTTTCATACCCCAAAGGCATTACTTTTCTATCGTCGGTATCCGTCAAAAGAAGTAAAATCGGTTCTAAACTTGCCGCCATGCTCGGTGCCGTCATCGCTTTTTCTTACATAGCCATCGGTATCGTATCTATCGTAGCCAATGCCGTTATTCCCTATCAAAACCATTTTCGAGGGGATTTCGTGGTGCAAAGTATCTCCGAATTTTCCGATTTAGCGCAAGTTAATCAAAGGATTGCTTCGACGTACGGCGTAAAATCTTCTTATTACTATACTTATCAAGAGTTTGAAACGTCTACGCCCGATAAAGAAATTTCTTATTACGTTTTTACCGTAGAGAACAAAGAAAGTTTGGACAACGTCACGCAAGGGGTGACAGAGGAACAAAAAATGAACTTTGCCAACGTCGACAATGCGGCTGTCGTCAGCTACGATATGGCAAACCGCTTCGGTAAAAAAATCGGCGACACGATAACATTGTCTATGGGGGACTACGGCGTACGAGAATTCGTTATCGTAGGTATTGATACCACCGTTACGCAGACCGACAGAGTCGTCTTCCTTTTCGCATCCGACACCTACCGATTCGAGGAAAAATTTATTTTCGTCAATACCGACAAAAACGTTTCCAATTACGATTTATATAAAGACTTGCGTTCGTCGTTGGCAGACGAATCTTGCTACGTCCTTTATTTTAACGACTGGGCAAACGGCACAACGGTAGGATTGAACGGTATTACGACGTTATTGCGACTTTTGCAAATCCTTATCGGCATCGTATCCCTCATCGGTATCTTTAACTTAACCCTTTCTTCCTTTTACGAGCGAAGTCGAGAACTAGACACCTTTTTTGCCTCCGGTATGGACGGAACGAAAAAAAGAAGGTTGCATTTTTCGGAAGGACTTATTCTTGCCGGTTCGGGAGGCATACTCGGACTGCTTTTCGGATTTGCCGCCAATTTTTTACTGCCTGTTTTCGGAAAAATAATTGACAGATATTCCGATTTTTCTTACTTCCCGACTTCCTTACCCGTCGTTACCGTTTCCGTCATGGTGGTTTACGTATTGGCGTACGTGATTTTATCGACTTTTCCGAAGAAAAAAATCGAAAGAAATATTTTATAATTTACTTGCAATCATACCGAAAATATGGTATTCTATTAACGTAAGTGGCTCCATGGTCAAGCGGTTAAGACTCAGGCCTCTCACGCCTGCTACTCGGGTTCGAATCCCGATGGAGTCACCAAGCACTATTTTTAAACCCTTGCGTAAAACGGTTTAGCAAAGCCAAATGCAAGGGTTTTTCATTACCATTTTTTGAACAAAAACAGCAGAAAAAAGCAGAAAAAAGCATATTATGACATCGTTAAGGTGTCAAAGAGGGTGTCAAAAAATACAATATAAAAATTATACAAAACATGAGGAAACATTTGGGACAATAGTATTTGAATCAGATCTGGATATGAGCTGT
>DCGI01000063.1:0-9759 GCA_002315475.1 Christensenella sp. UBA1782
CTTTCCGTTCAGTTTTTAAGGTACGCTTGCTTCCTTCAAGAAAGCTTCTATATAATACAACACTCCGCAAAATATGTCAAATAAAAAAACATACTTTTTCAAAATTTTTTTTCTACGCGCACGCGATCAATATATAATATAATATATAGGAAATTCTGCCGAACCGTTCTCCATAGCGTTTTACATGCTTTTCACCGTACCGACGCACCGTTCGGAAGGTTCTCGTCGGCAATGCACTCGGTGTATTGCCCGTTCCTTCGCATTTTCATTTCCCGTTCTAAAAAAAGAAGAGTCTCGGCATTTCGCCAAGACTCTCCCACGCATTCAAACAAACGGAAATCAATAATTGTTGGCTCTGCGAATGGCTTCCGTAATCATGCTTTGCATATCGTAAATCTTTCTTTCGCTTGCAGTCATCAAAGAAGGATTGTTTTGTTTTAATTCACGATAAGCGTATTCGCCGCGAACCAAACAGGTCTTCATTTCTTCTTCCTTTTCTGCTTTTCTTCTCTTGCCGGAAACGATACGGAAGAAAATAGCCGTGAAAACGATATAAAGAATCAAACCGACGACGCCGATGGCAACGGGCGTGGTCAAGAAGGAAATTCCCAAGCCGGACAGCGTTTCGTCCAAATCGACGGTGCCGTTAATATATTGACGGGGATAATCCAAAATCGTCGTAATCACGTCATTTTCAAAAACGTATTCCCCTTCTTCGTTCGGTTTTAAGGTTACGTCCAATTTACCCGCACCTTCCTGATCTTCGACAAGTTTAAGTGCAACGAGAGCATTGGCATACGCAGCCGCTCTTGTTTCATAGCAATCCGCGGTGACTTCGGCTTCGGGTTCAAACTTCGCCATCAAATATTGAACGGCCTCCGCAAAGGTATCGACCGTCGGATTTTCCTTCTTGAACGCATAGTATTGCGAAGGAATCACGAGAACGTCTGCGCCCGATTCGTCGGTTTCCGACTGAATCAGTTCCCACAGTTGAGAATCGTCTTCGGCTTTGTCGTTTTGTTCGGCGGCAACAAAGTTATAGATACCCAACACGCGATTGTTTCTCGCCTTACCGACAAGGTCGCCGACACCGATCCAAAGCTCGGCAACGGTCAAAACCAAAAATATCAACATAAATAAGAAGGTGATGATACCCCATAACGGTCTGGGTTTGATATTCTTCTTCGCCAAAACGTTATATCTTTTTTCAAAGCGGGAAACGGAAGGATCGGCAGCCACGAACGATCTACGGCGAGACAAATAAACCGTCTCTTTCTTTTTACCTTTGCCACGGACGCTTGTGGGCGCATCGGGAGCCTTTTCCCAACCGAAGAACCGATAGTGATCCAACTCGTTCATCGAAAAATAATTATACTCATAGTTACTATCGTTAAAATTTTGTTTTTTCTTTGCCATAACCTAACCTCCTATTTATTAGATAAATAGTTTTTTTTACGATTAAAAACATTATAGCATTGAAAAAAAAGTCTGTCAAGAGCAAAAACCTTTTTTCGTCAAACTAATAAATTATCCACCACGACAAACGTTTCCACCACCTCGCCGCTTTCCTTTTCGTAGTAAATATAATAGGTTTCCCCGCGAAAATCGCCCGATACTTCCTCGCAATACCATTCCGCCCCCCACTTTGTAGGAATCATACAGTTACGGCGTTTTACGTTCTCCATACCTTCGGGTACGGTATGTTCGGAATTGTTCTCGACAATGGTTCTCTCTTTGTGATTATACAAGAAATTTTGAGCTTCTGCACCGATGACTTTTCCCGTTTCGGCACTGACTTTCAATTTTATCAAATCGGGATAACAAACAACTCCCTCCTGCACAAAAGCGAAATTCAAATAAACGGTGGATTGATCGTTATAACGCCATACACATTCCATGGAATCGTATCCCGCTTTTCGTAAAAACTCTTCACCGTTTCGAACACAGTCTGCCTCGTCGAAAGAGGGATCGGTCACCGTCCGAAAGGCGTTATAGTCGACAAGGTAGCCGCCGATTTTACTGACTTGCGCTACCGATTCTTTTCCGCTTTCAAGAAAAGAAAAGACGTAGGTGGGAACGGAAGAATTTCCTTCTCCGATGCAGGCAAAATCGGTGCCGTCCGAGAATACCGATGCCAAAAAATCCCGACACTGTTCCGTCGTTTTTTCCAGTTTACCTTCCAAGAAAACCGGCGTTCTGTCACGCAATCCGTCACTGAACGGACCGTCGTAAATCAACTCGGGATAATCAATATCCGACATACCGTAAACGACCGAAGAAATCGCCGTAAGATCGGACAACGAACTTGCGTTGATTCTGTCTCCGTCAATCATTTTCGTCTGCACCGAAAACAACGAATCGTTCAACGAGGCGAGGATACTTCGGAAGGTCGAAAGAGTACTTGTTTCCGTCGCGGACAAGTCCTCTTTTTCGGCTTTTCGAGAAAGATAATAACAGTAGTCTCCCGCTTGATTCAAAAACTTAACGACCTTCTCGATATTTTCGTCTTCGGATGCCATTTGTGATAAGTTGGATACCGAAACGGCACATTGTCTCCATATTTCATAGAGATATTCCTGTTGCAGCGCCGAACCGGAAAGCACCGAAACTTTTCCGAGTTTTCGCTCGATGTCGGTCATGTTGTCGAGGGTTTCGTAATAACTTTTTTCGTACAACGCATTGATGCGGTTTTGATAGGAATCGGATCCTTTTCTTTCCTTGAAAAACAGAACGGCAAGGGTAATGCCGCTCCCCAAAAACAAAAGGCACAGAATCAACAAAACGATAATAAGAATTTTGATTTTTTCAGTCATGATTTCTCCTTACAAACAGAACGAATGATTCCCGATGGAAAGGTACACGGTTTTGGAAAGCATCCACTTGCTGGTAGCCGTTTTGGGATTATAATAGTATAAGCAACCGCCCGTCGGATCCCACCCGTTCAAGGCGTCCTGCGCCGCGCGTTTTGCGGTATCGTCGGGCGTGAGATTGACTTGCCCGTCGCTGACGGCATCGAACGCCCCCGCCTGATACACCACGCCGCTGACGGTGTTGGGAAACAGAGAACTCGCGACGCGATTCAAAACGACGGCACCTACAGCAACTTGTCCCACGTAAGCTTCCCCCCTCGCTTCCCCGTATATCACCCGGGCAAGAAGATCTAAATCACCGGTTCCGCTTTTCGCCTGAAACGTAACGCCCAATGCCGCCACCGTCCCCGAGCCGACGATACCGTCGACTCGTAGGCCGGTATCCGTTTGGAACTTTTTGACGGCGGCCGTCGTGAGCTTGCCGTATATCCCGTCCAGTTTTCCCGTATAATAGCCCCGTTCTTGCAGTGCCTTTTGTATTTGTAAAACCGGTTCTCCCGTACTGCCCTGCCCGTATCCGGCACCGGCTTCGGCACTTTCGGTTACGAAAATATCGGTGAATACATATAGTCCGGTGACCGCCACCGTCATCGCAAGAACGGTGCAGACGCACAGGTTCAAAAATTTCTCAGTCTTTCTTTTCTTCATTTCCTTTCTCCCTGCTCTTAAAAAATTCATAAAAAACGGATCTGTATTCATTTTCTTCCAAAGGATACAATACGGAGGTACTGTCCCTTCCTTCTCCTTTTCCGATTTTGATAAATACCGTTTTCTCCGTTTCGGTATCTTCTATTTCTCGTATGTAAACGTCTTCCAACGTATTTTGCAATAATTTTTCCTCCTTTTGCAAAACCTCTTTTATTTCTTCCTGCCCTTTGCCGGACAATTTGGAAGCAAGATATCGAGAAACCGCTTCATGCAGTGCCGCGGCATATTGCTCGCCCTCCGCCGAAAAATCGGCGGCACGCACCACGAGATAAACCGTTCCTTCTTCCGAAGAATCCGCCACGCATCCCGTTGCAAAGCATAAAAGAAGGATATAAAAAACCACCAAAACTTTTTTATTTTTCATACTTCCCCGATTATTTCCCGTTTTTATTGCCTTTATACTCAAAAAAAATCTTCTGTTTTTGTTTTACTCCCTAAAAATGCTTGAAAAATTCCTGCGTATATGGTAGAATATGTCTACATTTCTGTAACGAGGAGAAAAAAGATGTTATCGAATATTCTTGCAGCAACGACCAAATCCGATGTATTCTTTGGTTTTAGTATTACGTTTATGATTCTCATGGTGATTTCCAGTATCGCCATGGTCATTATTGTTATTCTTCAAAAAGGAACGGGAAACGACGTAACCGCAATCACCGGCGGAAGCGATTCCTTCTTTTCGAAAAATAAAATGTCCTCCATGGAAGGAAAGCTTCGTTTGTTTACCGCTATCGTAGCGGGCGTAATGTTCCTTTCTTCCGTTCTCTTCTTCGTGTTCCAAGTTCTTTTGCAAACGAGAGGTTAAGTCGCGAATAACGTCATCTTGACAGTAGGAAAGCATGGTTCTCAAAACCATGCTTTTTTTATGCGTTGACAATTCCCTTTCTCGACCTTATAATATAAGTATACTATTTTCGGAGGTACTATGAAACAGTTTGAAATCACATCCAAGACGCCCTTGCTGGACGAAAACGGAAATATCGCCACTGCGGGTTATGCCAAAACCATGTTATACGAATACAATCGTGAAAAAATTTCCGCAAACAAAGCTCTTTTGAAAGAGTGGGATTATTATTACGTCGGTAACGATTCTTGTGCCATCTGTCTGACGGTAGCCGATATGGGATATATCGGAGCGCTTAGTGCCACCTATCTGGACTTTACCGTTCCCACGCAAATCACAAAAAGCTCGGTGTTGCTTTTCCCGATGGGCAAAATGAATCTTCCCCGTACCACCGAGTTCGGTGACATACATTGGAAGAACGGCGGCGTGGAAATGACTTTTACCAACGACGGAAAACTTCGTAAACTTTTCGGAACCTATCCGAAATTCGGCAAAAACAAAGAGGACTTAACCTTCGATATCGTCTTGAGCGAAATGCCCGAAGAAGGCATGGTGATTGCGACGCCTTTCACCAAAAAAGGAAGATTTTATTTTAACGAAAAAATCAACTGTATGCGTGCGGAAGGCTACTTTACTTTGGGAGAACGGCGTTTCGACTTGGATAAAGAAACCTCTCTCGGCACTTTGGATTGGGGCAGAGGGGTATGGACGTACGATAATACTTGGTACTGGGGCAGTCTGCAAACCCGTTTGGACGACGGCAGTACTTTCGGGTGGAACATCGGCTACGGTTTCGGCAACAATACCGAAGCCAGCGAAAACATGTTATTCTATCGGGGAAAAAGTCACAAACTCGATGAAGTCACCTTCCATATTCCCCAAAAAGACGGACAGGACGACTACATGAGCGCGTGGACGTTCACCTCCAACGACGGCAGATTTACGATGGACTTTCAGCCCCTCCTCGATCGCTACGAACCCTTCGACCTCAAAATTTTCGCCATGATTCCTCATCAGGTTTTCGGTTACTTTACGGGCAAAGCGGTTTTAGACGACGGCACCGTCATCGAAATCAAAAACAAACTCGGTTTCGCCGAAAAAGTCCATAACAAATGGTAAAATACGCTTATTACAAAAAGAAAAACGGTTCTTGACAAAGAATCGTTTTTCTTTTTTTATAACACTTTTACAACGACTTCTTTTGTTTTAATCCACTTCCGAAAGTATCTTCTTGAAATAATCCAATTCTTTTTTATTCTTTTTTCCTTCTTCGCCGCAAGCATCGCCGATGGTAAATAAAAGGATTTCCCTCGCCTTTTCCGAAGATAGGTGAGAACCGTAAGAAGCGGCAAGGCGAATGACCGTTTCCAAATACTTGCTCAACGAAGAATCGTTATGGATTTTTTCAAAGTCCATTTTTTCTTGCGTAAACTCTTGTATCAAACGGTATACGTCCTCTTGCGTAGACGCCGGCAGGACAAACAAGCCGAACGGGAAATACCCGATCGTCGGGGCAAAAACGGAAGAAGGCGTTTGCGCCTGCACCAAATCCACCACGAAGCCGTCGTTATACGAAACGGCGATATAAATGGGCGTACCCTCAAACGTTCTCAAAACTTTGGCAAGGGATTGTGCGATTTTCGTAACGCTCTTTTTGTCTTTTCCGCATATACGCAAAGCGGGGAAATCCCATTTCGTCACATAGATACCTATCCCGTCCTTTTCCTTCAATTTCTTTTCGACCGGACGTTGCAAAAGGGGTAAAACCTTTTTGCCGCCGTAAAAGCGGTCGTGCTCGGTTTGTTCGGGGAAAGTACAACAAAAAACAGAGGGGAATCGTTCGATAAAGTCCATCATCCTCGGGAGAATTCTGCCGTCGCCCGACGAGCGGTGCGTACCGCAGGCGACGCAGAATTCGTCGGGGAAAAAGGGCTCACGCTCAAACGAAAAATACCATTTTTCTCCGTCTAACTCGACGGGCAATACACGCCTCGTGTATTGCGAGCGTTCGCCCTGTAATCCGCAAAAACCGACGTTTTCGATACAATGGGAACAAAGCGGATAGGCACCCGTATCTTCCCGTCTGTCTTCTTCGGGTATCAAAACGATATCGTTTCCTACCGACCAACCGATAGACGGTCGGGGAGAAATATATCGACTGTTCTTCATCAAATCTCTGAAAAAGGACAGGGAATCGGCAGTTTCGTCGTTGCGGTGCACCCCTTGCGCAAGACGCACCGCTTCCCCTTGTGAGGGCATAACGACGTCTATCAGTTTATCGGGAAATTTTACGGCGTTTTCCTCTTCGACGATACCGCTCGCCACCGCATACGAAGTAATCCTTTCCAAAAGTTCTTGCATGTCGGCGGGATAGTCCCCTCGAACGTTACAAGGCTCTACCTGCAACAGCTCCAACAAACGATTTCGGGCATACGCACGACCTTCTGCGGTCAAATACAGCTCTTTTTCCGCATAGTTTAATAAATCTTCTATCAGCTTTGCCATCTCTTCCATGTTATAATACCCCTTTTTCGGTTTTTCCCTTGCGTCTGCATTCTTTATGTGGTATACTTGTTAAAAATATTATACCATAAGGATGCGTTTTATGGCAAGAGCTTTGAAAAAAGAAACATTATTGCAAAGTACTTCCTTTAACGAGGAAGCCAAAAACCTGTACAACACGCCGGTAGATATTCTTGCCGAGCGGTATTCCTCTCTGACCGAAGGTATGGACGGCAAAGTCTATCTCTTTTCCTCTCCGGGCAGAACGGAAATCATCGGCAACCACACCGACCACAATCATGGGAAAGCCATCGGCGGTAGCGTCGCCATCGACATCGCCTGTGCCGTCATGAAATGGGACAAGAATATCGTTACCGTAGAGAGCGAAGGTTTTGCGCCTTTCTCGGCAAATCTGGACGACCTTACGGTAGACGAATCGAAGTACGGCACTTCGGAAGCCCTCTTAAAGGGAATCTTGAAAGGCATGTCGGATCACGGTTACAAAATCGGCGGGTTTTTTGCTCGGATGCAGAGCGATATTTTGAAGGGTGCGGGCATCAGTTCCAGCGCCGCTTTCGAACTCCTGCTTTGTCAGATTATTAACAGTCTTTATAACGATGAAAAAATCTCCTTTACCGAATGTGCCATCATCGGTCAGTTTGCCGAAAACGTTTATTTCGGCAAGCCTTCCGGCTTGCTCGATCAACTGACCATTGCGCGCGGCGGTATCAGTTTTATGGACTTCAAAAAGCCTTTCCCCGACTCTTGCTCGGCGGAATGGCACTTCGATAACCTTTGGCTCGTCATCATCAACTGCGGCGGAGATCACTGCAATCTCACCGGAGAATACGCCGCCATTCGTCAAGAGATGAATAGCGTCGCTTCCTTCTTCGGCAAGCAGGTTTTGGAAGAAGTCGACGAACGAGAATTCTATGAAAATATCATTGCCGTTCGCAACAAGTTCGGCGGGCGTGCCGTTCTCCGTGCCATCCATTTCTTCGACGAAACCAATCGTGTACAAAAAGCCAAAGAGGTGCTTGCCGCCGGAGACAAAGAGGCGTTCCTTTCTCTTATCAATAAGAGCGGTCTGAGTAGCTACACGCTTTTACAAAACTGTTATCCCGCCGGCGACGTCGACCAAAGCGTGCCTTTTGCCTTAGCCATGGTACAACGCGATCCCGCCGTCGTAGCGAGCAGAATTCATGGAGGCGGTTTCGCAGGAACCATCCTCACTTTTGTAGAATCTTCCGATAAGGATACCTATGTGCAACGTATGGTTGCCCTTTTCGGCAAAGAAAATGTTTTCCCGACAACCATTCGTAAAAAAGGTGCCACTTTGATTCCATACTAAAATAAAGAAGGAAGTACCGATGAGAAATCTTACACTCTTAACAGATCTTTATCAACTGACCATGATGAACGCTTATCTCGAAACGGATAAGCACAACCAAATGGCAAACTTCGACGTCTTTTACCGTCCCAAAGAGAATTTGGAATTCGCCGTATGTGCGGGACTGGAACAAGTCATCGATTATATAAACAATCTTCACTTTACCGACGAGGATATCGACTACTTACGTTCTTTACACCTTTTCGGGGAGAAGTTCTTTACCGAGCTGAAAAACTTTCGGTTCACCGGTTCGATTACCGCCATTCCCGAAGGAGAAATCGTTTTCCCCTACGAACCGCTTTTGACGGTTACCGCCCCCCTTTTTCAGGCGCAACTGGTAGAAACCGCCATTCTGAACATCCTTAACCATCAGACGCTCATTGCAACCAAAGCCATGAAAATCTGCAAAGAAGCCAAAGGTATCGTTATGGAATTCGGCTTACGGCGGGCGCAAGGTCCCGACGCCGGCATTTACGGAGCGAGAGCCGCCATCATCGGCGGTTGTAATTCCACCTCGAACGTGCTTTCTGCCCAAATGTTCGGCGTACCCTGCTCCGGCACACACGCACACAGCTGGGTGATGAGTTTTGAGTCCGAATTGGAAGCTTTTCGAGCCTACGCCAAAATCTACCCGACCAACACCCTTCTTCTCGTAGATACCTACGACACCCTCAACAGCGGCGTACCGAACGCCATAAAAGTTTTCGACGAAATGAAAGCGCAGGGCTTAAAGCCGATCGGTATTCGTTTGGATAGCGGTGACCTTTCTTACCTGACCAAAAAGGCTCGCAAAATGTTGGACGATGCGGGACACGCCGATTGCATCATCTGCGTCAGCGGCGACCTCGACGAATATATCCTTTCTTCTCTGCATCAACAGAACGCCAAAATCGACTCCTACGGCATCGGCACGAAGCTGATTACATCTTCCGACGTACCGGCACTCGGCGGCGTTTATAAGATGTCCGCTTTGCAAGTTGACGGAGAATGGGAAGCCAAAATCAAGCTTTCGGATACCACAGAGAAGATTACGAACCCCGGCATCAAGACGACTTACCGTATCTACGATGCCGATAAAATGGCGGTGGCAGACCTCATTTGCCTACGCAACGAAACCTTCGACACCACCAAACCGCTGACGATTTTTCACCCTGTGGAAACTTGGAAAAAAATGACGCTCACCGGCTATACCATGCGAAACCTCATGGTGGAAATCTTCCATAACGGCAAACAAGTCTATGCTTCCCCCACCGTCAAGGAAATCGCCGCCTATTCTCAACTCGCCCGCAGTGAGTTTTGGGAAGAGTTTATCCGCCTCATTAACCCCTCCGAGTATAAAGTCGACCTCTCCGATCAACTCTATAACCTCAAAAAATACCTCACTTTTTCGCACGCTAAGAAATAAACGTTTTTAGAAAAATTAGTATGCTCGGAGGAGGAACCCT
>DCGI01000063.1:9878-10036 GCA_002315475.1 Christensenella sp. UBA1782
TCTCTTTACGCTTACGCCCTTGCGTTCTTTTTTGAAAGTTTAGTATGCTCGGAGGAGAAACCCTTTTTGGAAAAAAAGGTTATCCTCCTCCGAACCTCCTCTTTCCAAAAACTTCCACAGCTTATGTCATAAACGGATTTTTATCCTCTACGGTATAC
>DCGI01000043.1:0-22934 GCA_002315475.1 Christensenella sp. UBA1782
CCTGTCCGTCCCGTCTGCCGACAAAATCAAAATTGCCGTCGACAAGAAGTCTGACGACGTCCCCCGTCCGATACATTCTGTCGTATCCTTTTTGCTCGCAGAACGGATTGGCAACGAAAACTTCCTTCGTCTTTTCCTCCCGTCCCAAGTACCCTCTGCCCACTTGATTGCCGGCGATACACAGTTCTCCGCACGCGCCTACGGGCATCCGTCTGCCCGTTTGGTCGACGACGTACAGTTTGGTATTGCCGTTCGGTTTGCCGATAGGCTGCATCAAGCCGTCATCCCGAATTTCAAAATGGGTGACGTACGCAATGGTTTCGCTCGGCCCGTACCCGTTGACGACTCGGAAGCCTTTCGGCGGATTAAAAGGTACCAGTTTTTCGCCACCGAGCAACAACGCCCGCAAAGTCCGGCAAGTGGTCTTTTCGGCAAACATTCTCCCTACCTGCGTAGTCATGAACCCATGCGTAATACCGTTTTTGACATAGAACTCGTTTAATCGATTCAAATCCAGTCGCACCTCTTCGGGAACAATGCAAAGCGTCGCTCCCGCCATCAGTGTCGTAAAGATGTCCATAACCCCTGCGTCAAACCCGAAACTTGCATATTGGGCTACCTTAGACGAAGTATCGATACCCATAACGCTCGTATGATTATAATGGAAGCACACTATGTTTTTATGTTCCAACACACATCCTTTCGGTGTTCCCGTAGTTCCCGACGTGTAGATGATGATTAAGGCGTCATGCGGAGAAATCTCGACGTCCTCAAATCCTTTCGGCAAGTTTTCGATTGCATCGGTATACAAAACTTCCCCGTCGTATCCGTCGAGCATCCCGCGCAGATTTCTGTCACATATAAGCAGTTTGGTCTTACTGTCCCGTACCATAAAACTCAACCGTTCGGAAGGGTACGAAGGATCAAGGGGCTGGTACCCCGCCCCTGCTTTCACCACCCCCCATGCGGCTATGGGCATGAACTCGTTTCTGCCGACCAGAATCGCCACGAAGTCGTCTTTGCCGATTCCTTTTTCCCGAACGAATCGAGCCACCTTATCGGTGAGAATATCGAAATCCCGATATCTGTATTCCTTCCCCGCAAAGCTTATCGCAACGTGTTCGGAAGTTTTTTGAACCTGTTCTCGAAAAATATCCACGACGGTTTGTCTTTCGTCATAAGCTTTTTCGATTCCTTGAAGTCCCTCCTCTTCTTCCATTTGTGCGGCATCGAGTAAATCGATTTCGGACAGTTTCTCTTTCGTCAAAAAACCTTCCGCCACGTTGTTGATCGTCCTTGCGATACTTTCAACATAGCCTTGACTGTATAGGGATTTTCGCGTCAAACACTTGATGACGTATCTTCCGTTTTCTTTCAAAATCATCACGTCAAAGTCGCCGATGACGTGTTTATCCTCCAACACGTTCAAAACGACGTCCGCATCCCCTATCTTAAAATCGTTCAGCATATTTCCCTGATAAACGAACTTGGTTGCCGACGAAATGCCGTACTTGGCGGCAAGTTTCACAAAAGAGGCTTTATCGTTCTTTAACGAGGAAAAAAAGTTTTCTTTGACCGCCGTCAAAAACGCTTGCACGCTTTTATCTTCTTCGATTGCGATTCGGACGGGAAAGGTCGTGACGAACAAACCCGTCGTCGCTCGCAGGTCTTCCCTTAGATGCCTGCCGCTCTCTACCGAAGCGAACGTGACGTCTTTTTGTGCGGTAAATTTTGCCAGCGTATAGGCGAACGACGCCGCAAAAAGGATGTTTTCGGAAATACCCGTTTTTTTCGCAAAAGCAACTGCTTTTTCGGCAGAGAAGGTGGTAACGAAATCGGTAATCCTTTTATTTTTATCCTCACTTTTGTCGCAAATATCGGGGAGAAATCCCGAAGTATTTTCCAAATCCGCAAGATACTTTTCATAAAATTCAAAATGTTTTTGCATCTCCGGATTTTTCCCTTCCTCGATATTTTTTTGCGATTCTTCAAAAAGCGTCCTTTCTTCTTTTTCGATTTCTTCCCCTTCGTACGCTTTTTTGAATTCGTTTTCGAAAATCACAAGAGAACTGCCGTCAAACAGTAAATGATGAATATCCAACAAAACGTGAATTTTTACTTCGGTGGTAATCAAAGCGATGCGGTATAAAAAAGAACCGTCTAAGACGAACGGTTTCGCAAAGGCATCTCGGTACGAAGAATACTCCGCCTCCGTCATTTCTTGCAACAAAACGGGATTCTTTTCCCGGATTTCCCGCATGTACGGAACGCCGTTCTCCGCGATGACCGTCGTACGAAAAGCCAAGTGGTTTTCCACCGCTTTTTCGATTGCGGAAAGCAATCTCGTGCGGTCGATTTTTTCCTTCGACATACTCCACTCGCAGGTAATGTTGTATTTCAAATTGTCTTGGTCTTCCGCACAATCCAGATAAATGCCCGTTTGACTGTCCGTCAATGGAATTTTCGGTATATTCTTACCCATTTTTCCTCCGTTTTTACTAAAAACGGAACGCTCAGCGTTCCGTTTCTTCTAAATTTTTTCTGATGAATAACACGTTTTTGTTGTTGATTCTTTGATAGTCTACTTTGTCCATGAGGGTTCTGACGAGCATAATGCCGTTTCCGCCCAAACGCAAAGGGTTACCGTCGTCGTAGACGTGTAGCAAAGGATTAAATTCCTGCCCGTCGTCAATGAATTCCATTTCCAAAAATTTGTCGATGATACGGTATTGAAGCACCATATTGACCGTTCCTACGGCATAATTACAAATATTCGAGCAGATTTCGTCGATAGCCACGTCGATTTGTCGACGGGTATTTTCCGAACAGTGGTTTTCGATAAAACGGTTGACGACGTCGATGGCTTTTTCGATATTTTCTTCGGTGGCAAACAAGACAAGACGGTTCTTTTCTTCTTTTTTCTCTTTGTCGATTCCCACGCACATGACGGTAATATCGTCGAATTGCCGTGCGTTTTGCGTAAAATCGGATACGGCGGAAAATACCGCTCGACACACCCCTTCGGCTTTCTCGTATTTTTTCGACAATACGCCGTACAGTCTGTCGGTTCCGAACGGTTCTTCTTTCCCGTTCATGGCGTCGGTGGCTCCGTCGGTATATAAGAACAGTTTGTCCCCTTTTTGTAAAGAGAAAGAATGAACCTCGTACAGGACGTTCTTAAACGCCCCCATAAAGACGTCGGGTTCGTTTTCTATCACTTCGATACCGCCGTTTTCATGTATGACGACGGGATACGGATGCCCGGCATTGACGTACTGCACGTCGCCGTTCGTTATATTGACGTACCCTATCCACAACGTCGTAAACATCTTGTCTTTATTGTTTTCGCATAGCAACGTATTGACCGTCTCGACGGATTGACGCAAATCTTTATTGTTGTTGATACAACTCGAAATCGTGCTTTTGACCAACATCATGAACATCGCCGCCGACGCGCCTTTATCCGAAATGTCGGCGACCAAAAATGCCAACGTGTTATCGTCGACGTAAAAATAATCGTAGAAATCCCCCGCCGTTTCTTTCGCGGGATTGGTTTGTGCAAACAGACTCAAAAAACCGTCCTTCGTCGCAAAACTTTTTTCGGGTAAAATGCTTTTTTGCAGTTCTGCGGCAGTCGTCAATTCCTGTTGCATGGCGGAAATCCTGTTCAGGCTCTGCGCCTGTCTGAAAATCAAGGCTTTTCCGTTCGAGGAAGCAAACAATCCGATAACGGTGGTTATCACCAAAAGCAACATTTTGGGAATAAACACAAAAGTCATGGCGTTATGGACGGAGTCATAAACGACGATACTTTCGTATTCGTGCAGGGCGCGTATCGCCCCCGACACCCTGTCCAAAAAGATACCGAGAAACAGTACGATCACGAATATCACAAAGACGGCGATCGAATTAAAAAGAACGATTTTTTTATCAAAATACATCGTCGCAATCAAAATCGGCACCACAAAAAGGGTAATGGCGGTAGAATAGAGAAAATACAGCAAGCCGCTTAACGCAATCAACAACGCACTCAAAATCATCGTTACGACGGTGGCTTTTATTTTGGAAAAATACATCCATAATGCCACCGCAAAAACGACCAGACTTTCCACAAGCAAAATGTTTCGGCACCATTTCGCCCCCATAATGTTGACGGAATATTCGCTGATAACGTAAAACAGGACGACCAACAAAGAAGCAAGCATCAACACAATGGAAAAGATTTTGTTGATTTTTGCCTTGTTTTTATAAAAAAGTTGTTCAAACGAAGAATTCGTTGCGGGGTTTTTCGATATTTTTTTCGTCATTGTATATCAAAAATTTTTAACAAACCCGATAGCTTAAATACCTCCGAAACCGAACTGTTCGGATTCTTTATCACCATTTTCTTCCCTTGCATTTTATAGTATAAAGTCACCAAAATGCGTAAGCCTTTCGATGAAATAAAGTCAACGTCGGCTAAATCGATAATCAATTCGTTCACCGCCTCCGATAACTTGGCGTTGACCGTCGTTTCCAATTCTCCCGACGATGCGGAATCCAGTCTTCCTTTCGGACACACCGTTAAACTGTTTTCCGTCGACTGCAGCGAAATCTCCATATCTCTCTCCTTGCCGTATCTTTGTCCGTAGCAACGGTTCAAAACATACGTTATATTCTTTTTTCGGTATACATTATAACCGAATTTTTATCAAAAGGCAATAGGGTACGTTCCTTCGAAGTCGATTATTCCGAAATTTCCGCAAGTTGTTGTTCGTTTGCTTCCTTCGCCTTGTCGGCTTCTTCCGCACGCTGTTGTAATTCCCGTATAATTTTGGCGTGTTTTTCTTCGGTAAGGTCGTAAAAGAAATACGGTAAAGTCGTCAAAACGTGCGAAGCAAACGTGATGATGACGGTATACAAATAGATTTTTTGTCGAACGTCGGGGAAATACAGAATACCCCAATCGGAGGTAAAACCCGCCGTCAGATAAATGGCGGGGACGACGAAGGCAAGTACTTTGGCTACGGGGTTTGTCAGTAACCCGAAAATACCCGAACAACCTTCCAACCGTTCTCCCGATTTATATTGCTGATAATCCCAAATATCGGGCGTCATCAATTTGCCCACCATCCAAGATATGATACTGAAAAATTGCAGACCTCCCAAGCCGATATATAACACCCAAACGTTATTTGCCCAAAGTCCGATAAACTGTACGGCGTACAGAATACACTGGAACAGGCGAGAATAAATCATCGTTTTTTTCTTGCCGAATTTTTTGACGCAAAACGGTACCACCAAAAGTCCGGGTGTGGAAAGGACACCGGGTAATGCCGTCAAAAGTCCGCTTAAATAGTCTTTTCGCAAGGAATACACCACGATTACCGTCAAGATAGCAACACTCCCTGCGGTAATGTTACCCATCAAGCCGCTGATATTGGTAATCCACATATATTTGTTTTTCAAAACTTGCTTAAAACCGCTGACCATATTGACGTTGGTTTTATGCTCTTTTTCCAAGAAAACACGTTCTTTCAGTCCGAACGCCTGCAACAATACCAACGGCGTAAACAGTAAAACGAAAGCGGGAATCAAAATTCGATAGGTATTGATACCCGTAAGACCACCCGTATAAATGGTCAAAACGGGAAACAAAATCATCGAAAGTCCGCCGATGGCGGCACTGATTAACTGTTCCACCGTCATGATATTCGCCTTTTCTTGTGCGTTAGGCGTCATCAAATACATGATATTGTCTTTTTGATTATAGAAAGCCGAAAAAGTGCCGAAAGCGTTAAACAAAAGTTGCAACACCCACAACTTCGTCGGGTAATTCCACTGTTGGAACGGCAAAAACACAATCAACAGAATGCTGGCGAGTGCCGGCAGGCACGAGACGATGACGAAAGGACGGAATTTCCCGTACTTCGGAGATAATTTCTTATAAACGAACAGATTATAGTATTGAATAGCCGAATAGAATACTAAGAATCCGCCCACGATTTGCGGCAAAGCGGGTACGATTTTTTCGGTACTCTCCTGCGGAATGAAAAAGCACCCCACGCCGACGGCAAAGCACAAGAGGCAAACGACGTTTATGATTTTCATCGTCCGTTTCGGCGGATTGCCCAAGTTATCCTGAATCACCATGGAAATAGGACTGTAAATATAAGACACAATCATGCCGATGATACCGCAGACGTAGATATCCTTAAAAGAAATGCCGTAAATGGAGCCGACCAGCAGACAGGATGCGGCAAAGGACAGATAGCCGAGAACGTTTCCGATACCGCTTGTTCCCGCAGAGCCGAACGCAAGACGCAAAAACTCCTTACCGGATATATAATTCCCTTCGGCGGGGACGTTCCAATGGCTCTTAAAATCCACCGCAACTTGTTTCACCTTACTCGGTATACTTTTGATATGGAATTTTGCCATGCTTACCTCCAACTCTCGGGGGTAATTTCTCCCGACTTCAAACCGTTCACAGACGGTTTCCAATCCGTTCCGCACTGCACGTTTGCCTGCAAACAATTCGCTTGAAACACGAGATTTTTGTTACTGCTTTGCGAAAAGAACGCATAATCGCCTATCTTTTGCAAGGTGGACGGCAACACGATTTTTTGTACGGCGTCGCAAAAGGAAAAGGAATCCACTCCGATTTCGGTCAGTCCCTCATTCAATACGATTTCGGTCAAAGCCGAACACTTGATAAAGCCGTAATCGTCGATTTTTTGCAAAGATGCCGGGAAAATGACCTTCTCCAAGCTATTGTTGAAATAAAAGGCGGTTTCGCCGATTTCCTCCACCGTATCGGGTATGGCATACTCCGTCACCGTTTTTCCCTCTCCGTCTTTGCGGGCGTTGGGGTAGGCAAGCAGTTTTTTACCGTCCTTAGAAAACAAAACGCCGTCTACACTCTTATAGCTCGGGTTTTCCTCGTCCACCGTATACTTTTCGATGTGCAAAGAACCGCAAAACGCCCGCCTGTCTATGCTCGTCACGTTCTTACCGATAACGACGAATTTTACGTTTTCGCTTGCCGCCACCGAAAAACTATCCAACGCCACGACGGGTTGTCCGTCGATTTCATCGGGAATCACCAACGTATCGTTGGTGCTGTTGCCCTCGTACCGATACAACATTTTCCCGCCCTCGACGTCCTTATACGTTATTTCGTCCTCGCTGCTGAACAAAGAACAAGAACTCAACCCAAACAAGCAAAGTAACAGAGCCGCACAAAGCCAAACCCACGCCTTCCGACTTCCTTGAAATTTTTTCATGAATCTATTGTAGCATATCTACAAAGCCTAAGTCAATACCGCTTTTTTTATTATAAACTTACAGCAATTATCATATATTCAAATAATCCTACTATATAACAAAAGACCACTCTTTTGAGAGGTCTTCTGTAATGATATATTTTTCCTTTATTTCATTTATAACAATGATAATTTACTGTAAAATTCTTTATCCACCAATCATCATGGTAGCTTGTATTTTTGCAGCTTACACAAGTGGACATCCACCAAATATCTTCCGGTGTTGTTTCAAAAGATAACGTAATTGTATTATAATGTTTATTGGATTCAATAGTAAAACTATCATATACCCTAACAACACCATTTAATTCAAACCGTAAAACCGGTTTGGTATAATGACTCTCCGAAGCATACTTTTTCGCCTCGAAAGAAATAGTAACTTTCATTTTCGTATAGCCTGCTTCACGCAACAAATATTTATCAAGAGACCAATCGACATGGTCATAACAATAGGTTTGGTATTCGTTTTTTGTGCCTATCTTTGCTTCACTATGAGCTTCATTATAATAGGTATAAGTATAATCCGTCCTCACCCAAATCGCTTTGCAAGTAATATCGTTCGCCGGCATAATGTTTGCACTTGGTTGATTTTCCCAATACCAAAGATTATGTTCATCTCTCCATACATTGGGCAAAATAATAGTAGAATTATATTCAAATTCCTTTTCCGGCCAATCGGCATTTCCACCATTCGTATCAATATGCACATAATACTTATTGATATTCCAATGCGCTATTATCGTATGATCTTGCTCCGTAATGAGGGGCAATGCAGAAGAAATCTTTATATCGCCATAGTACCACCCCGTAAAAGTATAACCCGTACGAACAGGATCGGCAATATTCCCATAACAATCCCCTTTTTGGAAAACCAATTCCGTTGTATCATAGACAGCTCCGTTCGAATCAAGCGTTACTTTTATTCTTATATTTAATTCCGAAGTTAGCACCCATTTAGCATACAAACTTAAGTCGCTTTTTACCGACATGCTACCGAAAATATACTTATTTTCGGGATCAAAATCGGGATCTGTATACCAACCCATAAAAGTATAATTTTCACGTTTTCCGATAACCGGTTCGGATATTTGATACCCGTATCGTACTTCCCGTATACTTTTCGGATCTTCAATTTCATTACAATTTGAATAAAAATCAACTGTATAAGTCTTTCGAGTAATAACGCTTATTTCCTTTTTTACGCCTCCCGCCGACAGTACAACACGTATTCTCTTGTTAGACGGAGCAGTCGTAGCTAAAAACAACAAATTATTACTTGTGATATTCGCATAAGCATATTCTTCTGCCAAGTATATTTTTTTTGTATAGCCTGTTGCCGTTTCCGGTAATACCATGAAAGTAATTTCATTCTCTGTGCCCGTATACACGATATAATCACCGTTCTCGTCTCCGGATACGCCGTTTACACGAATACCATCCAAACCTTCGGGAACCACAATACTGGGAAGACCGGCAGATTGCATAAGACTGTTATAACTTTCTACCCCGTATTTATAAAAATACGCCTGTAATTGTTCTGCCCGAGAACCATAAGTCAATTGCCCACCAATATCATAGTAAGCATATTGTTTTGTGTCTAACGCAGGATCGATTAAATCCCATATAGGCCACAATGAGCCTGTATCTTTAATGCCGATAAGAGAAGCGTGTTCATTCAGCGATGATTCCCAATCCTTGTAATTAGCCGCAATATCGGAATCGGACATCATTCCGAAATCATCGCCGCCGAGCACTTCCATCGTATTTTTTATATCCACCCCCGATTGACTCGCCTTTTGTTTATAGCCTCCACCGGCATCGACATTTACCTGTTTAGAGTAGTTCCTTACTTCTACCGAAACGTCAGAAATAATATCGTGAAAATTCGTTTCGCTTTCACTCGTATATAGATAATAAGAATAAATCCTACCACCCATCACCGCACTCGTAATAAAGTGTGTACCATATCTATTAAAAAATTCAGCAGGATCCAAATCGGAATATAAAGCTTCTTTGAATCCTTCCGATAGAATTTTTTTATAAGAACTCAAATCGCTTTGTAAAACTATGTAAAATTTTTGATTATTGAAAGAAATACAATGAAAATATTTAGATTTTGCATTTGTATAACCACCGGAATAAGCCGCTTCCACATTTACACTGCCACCGACCTTTTTCTTTCCGTACGACACATCGACATTGGCATATACGTTCCACTGTGACATAAATTCGTCCATGCTTTCGCTTTTTATTTCGTTGATACTGACCGATTTAGAATCCACTTTCAATAACCGTTGATTCAATAATTCTTCTGCATTAAAAATCGGAGCACTGGTCTTAATATATTTATCGGAAAATACCGAAGAATTAATAACGTCAAACCCGTATCCTAAAAAGGACTCATTCTTGGTTAATTCGTCAAATTGAGAATAATATCCCGTTTCCGTCGCTGCACCTAGCGGATATTCTCCGGAAAAATCGGAAGAAGAATAATTTATGCCGTCACCATTAGCGCGAATCTTAACGGCATGCAAACCGCTTATTCCCGAAATATTATATCTTGTATTGCTACAGGAATAATCTCTATCGTCTATTCGAATGGTATAACCGGATGCATTCTCAACGGCATTCCAATATAACCAGTCGCCTTCCACCCAAATATTATCGGTAATTACCAACTTCGTTTTTTCGTCATCACCTTCCTCCCCATTCGGCAATACAAAATGCGCATACACACACATTTTTTCAGTTAAAGGTGCTTTTGCAATCGAATAAGGTGTGAATGATTGATTCCATTCCCCCTCATCCCAATACCATCCGTCAAAAGTATAGCCATCTTTTGTCGGATTGGGAGGCATTGTTATTGTTTCATCCGACATACTTACCTTAGCATACTGTATTCCGTCCACCATAAAATACACTTCAAACGACAGCGTTCCAAAACCCGTACAAGCCGAAGTAACCAATCCTAAGAGTATAAGGCTCATTATCAATATAATAATCTTTTTCCCCATATTTCTCTTCTCCTTTTCTGTATTTTTTACTCAATTGTACTCTAGGATTCCTAGAATGTCAATCCTTTTTTTCTAATTTTGTTAGAATCTATTCATGTTTGGTACACGTATTAAGGAGTTAAGACTGGAAAACCATTTTACACAGAGACAACTTGCCGAAAAAGTAAGCGTTGATTTTCGAACCGTTAGTTTTTGGGAAACAGAGAGATATGAACCAAATATCTCGCAAATCATCAAATTATGTAATGTTTTTCATACGACATCCGACTATTTATTAGGAATAACCAATTTCTATTAATTTTTTTTATAACGTTATTTAGAATATTTTTATTATCTTTTTATAAGAATTCTATGCTAAAATAATAGTTATGGCAATGCGACTTTTTTGCAAACACCTGTCTTGTAGTATTCGGAGGCGTCCCGCGCAACCGATTCTTTTGGTATTGGTTTTGTTGCTTGCCGTAGCCGTTTGCACGACGTCGGTAAACTTTTTCTATATGATGCAAGAAAATCAAGACTTGGAAGAACAAGCCACCCTCGGCAAGGGTGAATATCGTCTGCAAACCGATTCTTTTTCCGACGAACGCTTTTTCTCCGAAGAAAGCGTGATACAAGTTTTACCCGAAGACACCGAGGTTTGCGGCGTTTTGAGCTTTTATGCAAGCATGGGCGAAGAAGAAGTGTTTTCCGTCGGGTGTGCTACCCATTTTAGCAAGATTGCAGACTTTTTCGACATTGTTTTGCTGTCCTTTCTGCCCGTTTGCGAAGAGGATTTGGGTTCTTCCGTACTGCTCGGCGCGACCTTTGCCGACGAAAACGGTTTGGCTCTCGGGGATACGATAGAACTCAACGTTTTCGGCGTTCCAAGTGAATTCTGCGTTGCGGGCATACTGAAGTCGAATTTTTTGGCGACCTATTCCGTCGTCATCGACTATCAGGCACTCTATCCCGTTTTACGGAAACAATTCCCGAGCTATGCCGTTCTGCAAGACGAATTGACCTTAGCCAATACGGTATACATATCACCCGCCACCGACGATATTTCCATCGAAACGATCTTGGTAGAACGGTTCCCCGACCTTATCCTCGTCCCCTTGGAAGACGCTAAAAGCGCATCCCTCCGCAATTTGGACAGTATCATACTCATTTTGGTGATACTATGCTGTATTTTTGTGATTATCATCATTTATTGTTGTTTTTGTGTACTTTCCATACGACGAGAGGAAGAAACCGTTTTACTTAAAAACGTAGGAGCAAACTCCCTTTCTTTGCGTCTGCTTTCCTCGTACGAACTATGCTTCTATTGGCTTATCGGCGGTTCTTTGGGTATCCTTCTTTCCGACGTCATTATCGGATTCCTTGCCGACGTCGGAAACTTAACCTACTGTTCCGCCGTTTTACATTGGCAAGCCGTCCTTCTCGGACTTTTCGGCTCTCTCTTTTCTTCACAATGCAGTTTACTGTTGTTTTCGCTGATCGAACGAAAGAAAAAAAGAGGTATCCGAAAGCATCCCTCTCGTCCCCGCCTGTCGGAACGGAAAACAAACGGGCTGCTCTTCGGCACTCTGTTTTGCTTTTTACTGCCCTTTATCCTCCTGCTCCTTGATAAAAATTCTTCCCACAACGTCATTTACGGTTGCATATCCTTTTTGCCGTTAGCCGTTTTCGTGTTCCTTTTCGGCAAAAATCTTTTGTTATGGATTTCCGAACGAACCAAAAATAAAAGAGGAAAACATTTTCTTTACGCACTCAAAAATGCCTCTCGCGTGGAAACTCTGCGTAATACGGCAGGTTTGACAAGTGTGTCGTTTTTGTTGGCTTTTGCACTGTTTTTTCTCCTTTTGACGGGAGAATGCGGCGTAACTTCCCTCGAAACCGTCTTGCAAGGGGATTATCTCGTAATGAATGCCGCCGACCAAGCGGAAGGAATCGCCGCCATGCCCTCCGTCGAAGGGGTATACGCCATGCGCAAAGATAAACTGCAAATCGTCGGCGGTATAGACGAATTGATCGACGTGTACGGCGTATCCGACATAGCCGTTTTTTCCGATGATTTTCCCCTCGACGTTTTACCGAAGGAAAACGAGATTTTTATGCCCGACTTAGTGGCAAAACATGGCGGCTACGCTCTCGGCGACACCGTTTCTCTGAAAATCGGTCATCAAGTGTATTCCTTCGTTTATACCAAAGCCATACCGACCAATCTCAGCGTTACCCTCATCAATCTCGAAGATAACGGTATCCCCTATAATATGCTTGTCGTAAAAGGCTCGGACGGCACCGACCGAGAAGTCCTGCATCAAGATATTTTATACGCTCTACGCTATCAAAGTGCCACCGTCGTGCCCAAAGAATCCGTCATGAAAGAGTGGACGTCCAGCATTTCGAAAATACTGTTATGCGTCCAATTCATCGTGGCATTTTGCGCTTGTTTTGCCGTCATCGGTATCGGAAACAGCATCGCTTCGGGGTATATCTCCCGTCAAGAAGAATTCCGTTGTTTTCTCTACGCCGGTATGACCAAACAAGACGTACGCCGCATGGTCGCTTCCGAATTGATTTTAACCTTCCTCGTCGGGCTCGTGTTGTTTTTTCTCTTCGTCGCCCTCGTCCTCTTCATCATCTACAAAATCTGTTTTTCTTTCACCCTCAACGTTTTTTGGAATTTTTACGGCTTTTTATAAACCTTTCTCTCCGAAAACTCAACAAATTCGGCAAGCCTTCGCAAGAATCGCCCTTGACAAAACCCCAGCCAGCCTTTATAATGAAGGTATCAATAAAAAAGGTGGTATTATTATGAAAAAAACGTTTATAAAAATTCTTGCCGTCGTTGCCGTCCTTGCCTGTGTCCCGGTTGCCCTGCTTGCTTGCGCACCCACGAGTGTGGAAAAAGCCAAAGAAAAAATGGCTGAAGAAAACTATGCGGTTACCTCTTTCGACGTTTCGAGCGAAGACAGTGAAAACGGCATGGAAGCCGTCTTTACGGCAGTCAAAATAGAAACTATTCTTCCTTTGAAAGGCGACTATATCTTCGTCTTTTATTTCGATTCGGCAGAACACGCCCATAACTACGCCAAACAAGCCAAAGAAAACGCATCGGACTATCTCCCCGGCGTCCTCACGAAAGCCTTCATCGAAAACGGTGAGGTCGGCATCTCCGGAAAATGCGTCTACTACGGTTCGGAAGACGCCGTCGAGGATTTCAAAGACTAATCCCCCAAAAAACATTTCCCAAAGGCACCCCGCAAATGAAGCGCCCCAAAGTGTTGAACAAAAAGATGTTAAACATTTAATAGTATATGAGTTCGGTATTGTACCGGACTCATTCTTTTTTCGAGCCATACTTTGTGTTATTCCGAACTAAGGCAAAATATAAAAGAAAACCGCCCTTTTTGAGCGGTTTTTCTTTGGTTGTTACGGTCTTAAAAGATGTCTGTATTTCGTCATACGGAATCCGCTTTGTTGACGTCATCACAATCTTTGGGTTCTTTTTTTGATGCAAACTGTTTCACCGGTGTCAAAAATACAAAAGAATAATACAGCAAGTTAATCAATCCGGCAAATAGTTTTCTATTGTTCACCTGTTCCCATTGTTTCAAAGCGGAAACGGAAAGTTCCACGGCGTTTAGGTCTTCAACTTCCGTGGCTTCTTCTGCAATTCTACTTGCTTCGGTTGCCTGTTTTCCGAGCAAAGTATAATTATATTGGAAATATATCTTGCAACATGAAGTAATCAAAAGCAAAACGATAAACACAACCGATATCACTTTTTTGATTTTTCCGCCAATTGAACTGAATGCGCAGTAAAATTCATACACGGTAACTCCGGTCCAGCAAAGAACCAAGAACGCCACAAATAACGTGCTGATAACTATTCCCTTCGAAGAATACATTTCTTCATCCTCAAAGGCAATGCCCAAAATTATACCGGCAATCAATGGCAGAGCAATAGTTGCGCATTCGACAATTGCCTTCAGACCCAACTTTTTCTGATTCATCATTTGCGCCTCACTTTCGATTTGATTATACCATAAATCTTTTTTTACTTCAATATCTTAATAACAAAAAAACTTTTCGCCCTGTGAAAAGCTACCTTATCATTTTTCAAGGCATAATAATTGACAAAGATTTGAAAAATGCTGGTTCGCCAGTCCGATTCCGAACAGAATGTCGAAAAAGGCATTTGGCATCTTTTTATTTTCGATAGTTTTTTGCAACAAAAAAGTCCGAAAACCGTGATAGTTTCCGGACTTTTTGCCCTGGTATCTTTTTAAACCAGAAGACTTGGAGCTGATACCCGGATTCGGACCGGGGACCTCGCCCTTACCAAAGACAAGGTCAATATGAAGCAGAGAAGATTTCACAAGTCTATATTTACCTACCGAATTGCAAATAAGACACTATATGTAGTGTTTTTACAGGCAAATAGGGACGAGTTCATTTCCGTAAGCAACTCAATTTTTGTCTTTTTGTATGCTTAAGTATGCTTAAAGACCTTTTTTTACATTGATTTTCAGTCGGTTTTAGTGATTATTTTAACTAAATATTCTCGAGAAAAATACGTTTATTTGTTGCTATTATAAAAGTTTTTATATGGTCGTTTCCGGTAATGTTAGTAACCCTATTTTCTAATTCCGATAATAACTTTTATTTCTCCATTCCACATGGAAGTAATCATTTTATTTAATAATTTTTCTCGGTTTATCATATTTCACCTCAAACTTGCACCTAAAACAAATATGTTTTGGCATTGAGTATTATAATTATATCCATTTTATCAACAAACCATACTATCTTGTATCTACCCTACACAAAATTTTGAATTTGGTTTCCGATATGTCTTGACTTCGTACTGAGAATAGTATATGATAAGTATAAAAATTGTAAAAAGTTGCAATTATTCGCAATGGAGGATATTATGGAAAGCATTAAACGAGATATTTACCTCAAAAGATTGATCGATAGAGAACAAAACGGATTAGTTAAAGTCATTACCGGCATTCGTCGTTGCGGTAAATCCTATCTCCTTAACTATCTTTTTTACGATTACTTGAAGAAGAAAAACATTGCCGACAGTCACATCATAAAAATCTCGCTTGATGACGATGGGAATGAAGATTTGTTGCTACCAAAAGCATTGAGCCGTCATATCAAAAGCTTAATCGTTGACGATGATCTTTACTACATTTTACTGGATGAAGTTCAGCTTGCAGACAATTTTGTTGGCGTTCTAAACGGATTATTGAAACTACCCAACGTGGATATTTATGTGACCGGTAGTAACTCAAAGTTTTTATCTACGGATATCGTTACCGAGTTCCGTGGACGTGGGGACGAGGTGAGGATTCTACCCCTTTCATTCTCGGAATTTATGTCCGTTTATAACGGAAGTGTATCCAATGGTTGGAAGGATTACTACACCTATGGCGGTCTTCCTCTTGTCCTTTTGCAAAAAAGCGAAGAAGCAAAAATGCATTATCTCAAGGGACAACTGAAAAACGTTTATCTTAATGATATAATCGACCGAAATCACGTTCAAAACGAGGAACAGATCAATGCCATTGTGGAAATCTTGGCGTCAAGTATCGGTTCTCTTACCAACCCTTTGAAATTGTCAAACACTTTCAAGAGTGTAGTCAATTTGACTATTGCGGATAAAACGGTTTCAAACTTTCTCTCTTATTTAGAAGATTCTTTCCTTGTTGATAAAACAAGGCGATACGATGTAAAAGGAAAGAAATACCTCTCTACGCCGTCAAAATATTATTTTACCGACCTCGGCTTGCGTAATGCGGCACTCGGATTTCGTCAACAAGAAGAAAACCACATTATGGAGAATATCATTTATCTTGAGCTTATCAAACGTGGTTTTTCCGTTGACGTCGGGATTGTCGAAGTTGGCAAAAAAAATGAAGAAGGAAAGGTTGTGCGGAACTATTATGAAGTCGATTTTATAGCGAATCGAGGCAATAATAAATTCTATATTCAATCTGCATTCGCAATGGATAGCAAAGAAAAGCAAGAGCAAGAGAAGAAGTCACTTATGAATATTAAAGATTTTTTTAAAAAAATTATCATTGTTAAAGACGACATCAAACGCAAGCGCGACGAGAGTGGTATCGTAACGATGAGTATTTATGACTTTTTGCTTGATGAAGAAAGTATCGAATATTAATACAATGTTTCATCACAATATTCTTTATAATTCATCTGGATATTCACATGGACTGACTTTCCAAAGGAAATGTTTATTATTGAAATTAAAGATATGGAAAATATAGTGAATAGACTATGATTACATTTTTGCGGATGCAAATCTCTCATGTTATCGTAAACAAGTATTTATTCTCGTATAAAATATATATCTTTACGAATATAATTTTATTTTATTGATTTTTCTCTCATAATATATTATAATATACGAGAAGGAGATCAAATATGAGGTTTTTTAACTATTCTAAATTGACCGAATTAAAATTCGATTCCAGCATTATCGGATTACTAACGAGTATACACGAAGCAAAAGGTCGTCAAGAAAAGTATTTATCGCAAAAGCCTCAAGAATTAGATAGGCTTATTGAGATTGCTAAAATTCAAAGTACCGAAGCAAGCAATGCCATTGAAGGAATAAGAACGACAGGCAATAGAATAAAGCAACTTTCTCTTCAAAAAACAACACCCAAGAATCGTGATGAAGAAGAAATCTCCGGTTATAGAGATGCGCTCAACACCATTCATGAAAGTTTTGAGTATATTCCTTTAACGTCCAATTATATATTGCAATTACACAATATTATGTTTAAGCACGTCAAAAATGCTACTTTCGGTGGTAAATTCAAGGATACGCAAAATTACATTCAAGGGATAGACGATAAAGGGAATCCGTATACTGTTTTTATACCGCTTTCCCCATACGAAACAGCTCCGTCAATAGAAAACCTTTGTGAGGAATATAACAAAGCCGTTGCGGAAAACAAAGTTGATCCGCTCATACTGATATCGGTATTTGTACGCGATTTTCTGTGTATTCACCCTTTCCGTGATGGAAACGGAAGAATGAGCCGTCTTCTTACCACCTTACTCTTATATAGGAGTGGTTTTTTTGTGGGGAAATATATTTCTTTGGAAGCAAAAATTGCAAACATAAAAGATTGTTATTATGATGCTTTAGAGGAAAGTCAAAGAGGTTGGAACGAAGGAAACGACGATCCAACTCCCTTTATTCGTTTTATGCTCTCTATTATCGATATAGCTTATCGAGATTTCGAAGATCGCTTGCAACTAGTTAGCAATAAACTTTCTGCCAATGAAATTGTTGCGCAAGCCGTTAAAAAACAAATCGGAAAAATTAAAAAATCCGATATAGTGGCATTATGTCCTTCTCTTTCCGTAAGTAGTGTGGAAAAAGGAATAGCATATCTTATAAAAGAAGGTTATTTAACGAAACAAGGAATCGGGAAGAACACTTTTTATTTAAAAAACAATCTCAAACCATATTGATAGGTTATTTATCAAATCTTTTTTGTATATAAAATTTACCCGATAGGAAAATATCCTGTCGGGTATTTTTTGTGAATTTTCCAATCCTTTTTGACCCGGTTTTATCACCCCTTTTTTGTAACTGCTAAACTTCTCTCTTTTCNNTTTTCGGAACCTCCTCCATCTTTTTCTACCTTTTTGTCTTTCTCGGTGCCAAGCGTAGCGCACTTCTTTCAAAAGTAAACGGGGCTAAAATAATTTCTATTAAATAACTTTTTTGAGCCGGGCAAAATGCTCGGTTTTTTTGTTATTTGGGAAGAAATTTTTTTATCTTGTTCCGTTGACTTTTACTAAATACAACAAGAGAAAAATTATCTTAATGTATGCTTATAAACCCGTAATATACCGTAAAAAGGGGTAGATGGTGGGCAAAAACAGTCATTATGAACTCTTCTCTTTTTTGACACTTTTTGATGGTTTTTTTCTGCCAATATTAAGCATTTTTATAGAAAACTTAAGCATACAAGCCGTTTTTTTAAGCATCACGAAAAAAATAATGGAGTCGAGGTCTGCTATAAACAGGTATAAAAATAGCGAAAAATAAAAGAAAACCGCCCTTTTTTGAGCGGTTTTCTTTGGAGCTGATAACCAGATTCGGACTGGTGACCTCGCCATTACCAAGGAACTACTCTTTTTACCCCATAGGGAACAACTCTTTCTCGTAGCAAACACCCAAAAATCGCGTTTTGTTTGCTACTATGCCGCTTTTTACGGTAAAAATCAGTCAAATTCATTCAGTTTTAGAAGTACTTTTGGGGACTTCTAGGTCTACAATGTGAGCAATTTTTCGAGTGCAAACTGAACAACATTCAAATATAGGATATACGTGAAGCAATTAAAAAATCTTCGTTTTGTGTTGTTTTTAACATTTTACGAAATCGTTTTATGTGATAGTTGACACTTTACGAAGATTATGATAAAATTAGCACATATCGGAGGTCGATTATGGAAATCAGGAGAAAAGCGTATCAAAAACTCGCCGAATGGAAAAACAGAAAGGATCATAAACCTTTGATCGTAGAAGGTTTAAGACAGGTCGGGAAAAGTTATATCGTAGATAAGTTTGCAAGAGAGAATTACAGCAACGTAATTACGTTTGATTTTCGTCATAGGAAAGAGCTTACAATGATTTTTTCCGACGATCTGGACGTTGATACGATCATAAGAAAAGCCAAACTGTTTTTTTCGGATAAAAACTTTGACATTGAGAACACTGTATTGATTTTTGAAGAGATTGGCGATTGCCCGCTTGCGAGAACTTCGCTAAAAAGTTTTGCCTTGGACGGAAAATACGACGTAATCGCGACGGGATCACTACTTGGCGTTATCAATTTCAGGAGAAAGAACAGAGTAAAGATTCCTACCGGTTATGAAGAATACCTGAATATGACGGGACTTGACTTTGAGGAATTCCTGTGGGCGAACGGTATCAGCGAAGAACAAATAGCCGAATTGAAGAAACAAACTGCGGAGAAGAAAGAGATCGACTCGTTTGTCAGCAATTTCTATAAAAAACTGATGAAGAACTATTTGGCGATAGGCGGACTTCCTGAGGTGGTTTCGCGGTTCATTGATTCTAATAAGAACTATATCGAGGCAAGGAACGTTCTTGAGAGACTATTGACCGACTACAGAGCCGATTTCGGAAGATTTGTCGATGATAACGGAAAAGAAGAAATCGATTATCGTCTGCAAAGTCAATTGAATATGATTTTCGATTCTATACCCAAACAGTTAGCACGTGAGAACGACGTTAATAAATTCAAATATTCCGAAATCAAAAAAGGTGGAAGAGCCGTGGAATTTAAAGAAGGTTTCGAGTGGCTGGAAAAAGCCGGATTGGTTTTAAGATGCTTTAACGTCAAAGCATTGGAAACGCCGTTATCCTTAAACGTGGACGAAACGTATTTCAAAGCCTTTGTCAGCGATACGGGATTGCTCATGGCGATGTATCCTATCGTAACTATGAGAGAATTCTTGAACGATAATTTGGATTCGAGGAAGGGCGCAATCTACGAAAACCTTGCAGGCGTACTGATCCACAAGGCGGGTTTCCCTTTGTACTATTTTGCCAACGGCGAGAAGCATCTCGAAATCGACTTCTTGATAGAAGGTGCCGACGGGTTGATACTCTATGAAGAAAAATCGACCAATGGCAAAATGGCGGCATCTCGCGCCGTAATAACCGGACAAACTCCGTACAAGGTAGCAGTATGTTATAAGATAATAGAGAATAACTTTGGCGACGGTGCATTTTACACGTCCATTCCTCAATTCTGCGCCCCGTTCTTACTGGACGAAATCAAAGAGAAAATATATAACTTCTAACAAGGTATATCTATATTGGGACAGATGACTGTTTACAAAGTAAAACAGATACGATATTATTCATAATAGGGCTACGGTTGTAGGATTGTCAAACATTTGTTACACTTTGGTTAAAAAATAAATCAAGGTACTCGTTCGGTGATTTCCAAGCCAATGGTCTCATAATGTATGCTTATGAACCCGTAATATAGCGTAAAAAGGGGTAGACAGTAGGCAAAAACAGTCATTATGAACTCTTCTCTTTTTTGACACTTTTTGATGGTTTTTTTCTGCCAATATTAAGCATTTTTATGGAAAACTTAAGCATACAAGCCGTTTTTTTAATCATACACGAAAAAATAAAGGAGTCGAGGTCTGCTATAAACAGGTATAAAAATAGCGGAAAATAAAAGAAAACCGCCCTTTTTGAGCGGTTTTTCTTTGGAGCTGATAACCAGATTCGGACTGGTGACCTCGCCCTTACCAAGGACAAGGTCAATAAGAAGCAGAGAAGAGTTCACAAGTCTATATTTACTTATCGAATTGCAAGTAAGACACTATATGTAGTGTTTTTACGAGTAAATAGGGACGAGTTCATTTTCTTAAGCAACTCAATTTTTGTCTTTTTGTATGCTTAAGTATGCTTAAAGACCGTTTTTTACAGTGATTTTTAGCAAGAAAAAGTCACTATTTTTGAAAAATAATATTCTGCTTTTATCAAAATTTTTTTTCATTTCGACTCGGTTTTACTACCCTTTTTCGTAACTGCTAAACTTCTCTCTTTTCGGAACCTCCTCCATCTTTTTTACCCTTTGTCTTTCTCCGTGCCAAGTGTAGTACGCTTCTTTCAAAAGTAAACGGGGCTAAAATAATTTCTCTTTTATAACTCTTTTTGAACCGGGCATAATGCTCGGTTTTTTTGTTATTTGGGAAGAAATTTTTTTATCCTGTTCCGTTGACTTTTACTAAATACAACAAGAGAAAAATTATCTTATCGAAGTGTACTTCGTTGTCACTGTCGTAAGACAAAAATAAAAATCTGGAGGTATCCAAAATGAAAAAAGTATTTTACGCAGTTACAAGGGTTGGTAAAACCGAAAACGTCAAGATGTCCGGTATGGGATTTATCACTGACACCGATTTAGTTATTGCTTGTATGAGCAAGGCTAATAAGCCGTATGTGAAGGTATTTCAAGACGTTGTTCAATGTTGTCATCCGATGGTAAACAAGGCAGATGAATTTAACGGTGCATATTATGAAATCCGTCAAATGGAATTTGCAAGAGAAGACGGGAGTAAGGAAACGAGAGAAATCGAAGTGAATTACTATATTTGGTACAAGTTGATTGATTAAGGAGGTGAACAAGATGAAAGAACAATTCTATTTTGCAGATTTTGAATATTTCGATGGTGAAGCCTTGATCGAATTCGACTTTATCGATTATGACAAAGATAAGAAGGTTATTACACTTGCAGTTACCAATCGTGGAAAGATTTCTTTCCTCGATTTTGACGTGAAAGAAGACAAGAAAGGTGCTTACTTTGAGTATGGTGTGAATTATGCAAGAATTGACGTGGAGGAGGATTATTTGTGATGAATGATTTCGAAATGAATGTTTTGTTTGAAGCGATTAAGTCCGAAATGAAACGGTTTAAGACGGATAATTTGTACCGTTGTCCCCATTGTGAAAAGATTATTCGTTGGGACGATAAGAATTACTACCCCGAAGAAGGACAGTATATGTGTTCGAAGTGTGGTTGCTTGATGGATGAAGACGAATTGCAGGCATTATCGCTTTACGAAGTTATCGATGAAATGTACTTAGCGTTTGAAGAAAAAATAAATAAAGGAGAAAATTAAAAATGAGTACGAAGTTAGAAAGAAAAGAAAAAGCAATCGAAGTTATGAAAACTTTGGATATTTACAAGCCCTATATTGATGGTTTTGAAAAGAAGGACAGAGTTTGTTTCTTTGAACGGTTTGGGGGATTTTGGGTTGAACAAGAACCGGAAATCGAAAAGAAGATGAAAGAAATCGAAAAAGAATATAACTGTACCGTTTATGCCATCACCCATGAATATACCGAGTTTGGGGAGTGTTACTCGTTTATGCTTATTTCCGATTATCCCGAAGAATGGGAGTATGCGATTTGCGAAAACGGGAACAGAGAGTTTAACGCTTTTGCTTACGTTTGGAATAGGTCGGATGACGACTGTTCCGAATTCGGTGATGTCGGGATTAAGAGTTTCGGCGGTGGCTTAGCAAGAATTTACTAAAAGGAGATATCGAAAATGGGACAATATTATAAAGTAATCGTTAAAGACGAAAATAACGAAAGAGTTTACAATAGAGATTTAATCTATAGTGATGGTGAAACAAAGTATACTATGGCGAAGTTGATGGAACACTCTTGGTGGAGAAATCACTTCGTTAATGCCGTATGTTTGGAAATTACAAATAATGATATTCCTACTCGTATTGCTTGGATTGGAGATTATGCAGATGAGTTGTTTGAAGATGGTAGCCACGTAAATAATTTATCTACCGAAAAGCTAAAAGAGTTATTTTATAAAACATGGAATAACGAAGGATTGCCACTTAACGATACGGAATTTACCTTACAAAATCAATACTTAATTAACCATACTAAAAAGCAATATGTAGTTTGTAATACCTATTACAATAAAAGTAAAAAGCTTTTAGAACATTACGGAACTTGGTGTATACATCCTTTACCGCTTTTGACTTGTATAGGTAATGGATTAGGGG
>DCGI01000043.1:22951-23377 GCA_002315475.1 Christensenella sp. UBA1782
CGGAGATTATCTTCGCCCTTCTAATGATTCGACGGTAGAGTTAATTGGTGCTTGGGCTTGGGACGAAATAACGATTGAACAAAGAAAGCCTATAACCTATGAAGAAATACTACCTGTTTTTGTTGAAGGTATGTAGGAGGTACATAAAAATGAGATTTATCGAAGAACAATTTACAAAGTATCAAAGACCTATTACGGTCAATGCGATTATCAATTCGCTTAAAGGTAATTTCGATGACGTTGAAATGATAGGCGAAACGAAGAATGAAAACCAAACGGTATTCTTGGTGAACTACAAAAAGAAACTTTGCACCGCAATATTGAATTGCTTTAACGGAGAATTCTACGTTGATGATGTTTGGGGTGTAATCAAGGAGGAACAATAAAATGAGTTTTGATATTTATGAAGCCGTTACAAACAGAATA
>DCGI01000043.1:23413-24776 GCA_002315475.1 Christensenella sp. UBA1782
AATTAGAGCAAGGAATTATTCCTTGGCATAAACCTTGGAAGATGAGTAAGTTATCTATCAAAGGTGCGGACGATATAAGAAAAGTATCTTTTAACAGAGTTACGAAGACAGCATATAGTCCTTTGAATCAAATGCTTCTTTCTAAGCCCGGAGAATACGCTTCTTTCAAACAATGGAAAGACTTAGGAGGCAATATCAAGAAAGGTGCGAAGACCGAAATGGTTGTGTTTTGGAAGGTTATGGATTATAAGAATGCCGATGAAGTTGACGGCGAAATAAAGGTAACGTTTCATAGCGTACCGATTTTGAAATACTATCGTGTAATCCATATATCCGACGTAGAAGGTGTACCGCCTTTGGAATTCAAAGAAGACGAGGAAATAAAAGGGACATACGACAGGATAGAAAGTGCCGACAAGGTTATTTCCGAGTATTCAAAACGAGAAAATATTCAAATCATTTACGGAGGGAATAGTGCTTATTATTCCCCTTTGCAAGATTTGATTTGTTTACCGCAAAGATATCAATTCGGCAAGAATACGGCTGAGTTTTATTCAACGACTTTTCATGAGATGGTTCATAGTACCGGGCATAAGAGTAGGCTCAATAGAATGAGTGAACAAAAGAACGCTCGGTTCGGTAATGCCGATTACAGCAAGGAAGAGTTGGTTGCCGAAATCGGAGCGTCGGGTATTTTGAATTTATTGGGTATCGATACCGAGAACTCTTTTACCAATTCTGTCGCTTACATTCAATCATGGTTGAAAGTTTTACAAAACGATAAACGCATGATTGTTTCGGCATCGTCCAAAGTAGAAAAAGCCGTTGAGTTTATATTTAACGGAAAGGCAAATGATGTAGAAAATGAATCCGCAGAAGATACTGAATAATCCGTATGGATATAAGGTTTGTTATCGTGAGAAACATGGCAAAGAGTTTGTCCGAAAGTTTATTACAAAGACTTATAGACAAGCGGTGGAAATAAAAAAGATTTATCAGCTTGAAACAATGACCATTGTAAAACAATTTAATCATCCCACTTGGAACATTTTTCCCATTACGAAGAAAGAGGTAAAAGCCGGAATATGGAAAGAAGATCCCTTCTGACAAGGGGTTTTTTCTTTATATAAAAACGATACAGGAGGATATAGATAATGCAAAATTTACAGTTAGTGGCAAAGACAAAAGAGCAAGAAAAAGTGAAAGCGTACTTGGAAGAAAACGTAAGTGAAGTATTAGCGGAAAAGATAAATAAGGGTATCCAAATCGAAAAAGGCGGACACCCTTTATTAAATATAAAGACTCTTGACGGCTTTATGAAGTTTGCTTGTTTTACATCTTTTAGAATAACAATACTCTCAAA
>DCGI01000043.1:24845-24985 GCA_002315475.1 Christensenella sp. UBA1782
AGAATAACAATACTCTCAAACCGACGAACATTGCCGTATGGTCGTTGTTTAATTTTAGTACCTTTTAGAATAACAATACTCTCAAACCAAGGTTCGCTGACTTTATACAAAAAGAGAATTTTAGTACCTTTTAGAATAAC
>DCGI01000050.1:0-55746 GCA_002315475.1 Christensenella sp. UBA1782
ATGTGCGGACAATGTATCAACGTTTGCCCGACGGGTGCTTTGATGGAAGCCTCCGAAATCGACAAAGTCGATATGGCTATGGCGCAAGGCAAATACGTGATTGCACAAACCGCTCCCGCCGTTCGTGCCGCACTCGNNAGCTATGGCAGCAGGCAAGTACGTTGTTGTACAGACCGCTCCGGCAGTCCGTGCGGCACTCGGTGAAGAATTCGGCATGAAAATCGGCACGCCCGTTACCGGCAAGATGGTAGCCGCACTCCGCAGACTCGGCTATAAAAAGGTATTCGATACCGACTTTGCCGCAGACCTCACCATCATGGAAGAAGCTACCGAATTGCTTACCAGAATCAAGCACGATAGCGCACTCCCGATGATCACGTCCTGCTCGCCCGGTTGGGTAAACTATGCGGAATACTACTATGGCGATCAACTCAGCCATTTGTCTTCCTGCAAGTCCCCTCACGAAATGATGGGTGCTATTTTGAAATCCTACTATGCCGAAAAGATCGGTGTGGATCCCAAAGACATTTTCGTCGTATCCATCATGCCTTGCTCCTGCAAGAAGTTCGAAAAGAACCGTCCCGAAATGGAAAACAACGGTTTGCGTGACGTAGATGCCGTATTGACCACCAGAGAACTCGGCAGAGTCATTCGCCGTTCCGGTATCTTATTCGACAGACTTCCCGACGAAGACTTTGATACCGACCTCGTACACGATGCCACCGGTGCCGGTGTTATTTTCGGTGTAACCGGCGGCGTTATGGAAGCCGCTCTCCGTACCGCTTATTTCGTTTTGACCGGTAAAGAAAGAGAAGGCGTTGAATTCCACGAAGTACGCGGTTTCGAAAACATCCGCGAAGCCAAATTCGACCTCGCCGGCAATAAGATTAAAGTTGCCGTAACCAGCGGTATGAGAGGAGCTAAAGTTCTGTTGGATCAAATCCGCGAAGGAAAATCTCCCTACACCTTTATCGAAATCATGGGTTGCCCCGGTGGTTGCGTAAACGGCGGCGGACAACCGTACGTTCGTGACGTATTCCTCCCCAACGAAGATGCCGACATCATGGAAACCTATATCCAAAAGAGAGCCTCCGCCCTCTATTCGGAAGACCAAAGAAGCGTCCTTCGTCAATCCCATAATAACCCGCAAATTCAAGCTTTGTATACGGAATTCTTGGGCAAACCCAATTCTCACAAGGCTCACGAACTATTGCATACTACCTACAACCCGAATCGCAAACGTTTTGACTGAGCATAGTACGTCTCTTTGCGGCAGCAAAACAAAACACATGCAATAACATCTAAAAAATCCCGTCTGCAAATCCATGCGGATGGGATTTTTAGTTTTACCGACTTGGGGAAGTTAGGATTTTTTACAAAAACGCACTCTGCGAGTCCGTTTATTTATGAAAGGGGTAGAAAAAATGCCGAGAATACGACGATTCTCGGCAATATCGTAAAAAATTATTTCATCATGCAACGGATGATTTCCTGAACTTCGTCTTGTAACCATTTCGGTTCGATGATTTCGCAATCGGTACCGAAGCCCAAAACGAATTTGACGGTATTATAGTGATAGTGCATATCACATTCCAACATCGTATGGTTTTGGTCGATGGGCGTTACGATTTGATGCAAGCCGTACTTGTATTCCTGCACGTACATGGCGGGTTTTCCGGTAAAGCAAAGCTTGATATGAATCCATTCGTTACTGCCTTTATCGGCACGATTACTCCAATCTCCTCCATGCTTCAAGCCGTTTTCGTCCAAATAATCCCGTTCGTTATAGGAAAGTTTTATCTGAAATTTCTCATTCGTAACCGAAAATTTTTGAATACGGTTGAGTTTGAAATACGCAAAATTTTCGAAAGATTCGCAATAACCGATGACAAACCACGCATTGTTGTGCATAAAAAGTCGGTACGGATGAATTTTTCTCGTACGCACGACGTTGTCGTTGGACAAAAAGTCAATCGTGATTTTTAACTTTTGTTGAATACATTGTTCTATCGTTTGGTACCGTTCTTTCAGCTCCTCACTGCTCATGGCAAGGGTAATGCCGGGAATAATGAAAGTTTCCTGAGAAATCGGCAACCGCTCGATAGAAGAAAAAATACGGGAAATCGCCATTTGAAAGACTTTGGCATCCAAAAAATCTCCCCTCGAAAGAAGGTAGTCGGTACCGATTTGTAATACTTTTTTTCTTCGTTACTCAGATTTAACGACGGAATCAAAGAACCTTGTTCCAGTTTATAACCGCCGTATTTTCCGGGTATACTGACAATATAATACCCCGCTTCTTCCAGTTCTTTTTTATACTCAATCACGTTACGCGGATTGGTTTCCAAAAGCTCTGCCAATTCGGTACACTTATAAACCCGTCCCGAACGCAGAATCTGGAGCATTTGAATACACATTGACGCTTTGCCCATCTTTTCCTCCGTTTTGGAAATGCGGGGCTACTCGAATTGTTTTTCTACCGTACACTTCATCTTTTTGGAAGTGGTGAATCCGGTTGAGACTTCAATTTCCACCGTTACACGCACGACCGAACAGTCATACAACTCGTCGTCCAGTTTTATGGTATTCCTCCCTTCGTTTAACTTAATACTTGGGTGTTCTCCGTTCTTTTGACGGATATAGGCCTTAATGGACTTTATTTTTTTGCCACCGACATAGGTTGCGTTAATAACAAAATTCAAAAAACGTTTTCCCTTGCCGAAGCCGAATAAACCCGTTTGCGTCAAGAATCCGTCACCGTCCAACATTTCCACGCTGAAAGTATCCTTGCCTTCTTGCACTTGGGCACTCGACGGCATAACGTTGCGTTCGAAAATCGGTTCTTCTTGTTCGACCGGAACGGGTTCGTAGTTCGGCACCTCTTCCGGTTCCATGGATAACAAATAATCCACGTTATCGATTTTTACTTCTGCGAGCGAAGGGGTTTTTAACGTATCGATTAAGTAGTCTATCATGTAGTTATAGTCACGAACCATGATAACTATCTCGCGTTTTACTTCCTCCTCTAACTTATGTTTTTGGTCATTGGCTTGACCATTGGTAAAACGAAGATCTCTCTGTAAATCATTTTTGCCCAAAAGCATCCAGCACATATACTCTATGGCTACCGAAGGATTCCCGGAAAGGCTCTTTCCATCCTCATCCGTCTGTAACATACGCGGTGCATCCATGACACCGTCCAGTATCAAAGCGATTTTGGTCACAAGAATTTGGAAATTCGTTACAAAGGAATTACGATTCTTATTCCTGATGGCACGTTTGGTTTCATTATACCAGTTTTGCACCGTATTCAACGCAATTTTTTCCCGAATATAAGCATCGGCGTCGGGTTTTATTACCAAAGGTACTACTCGTTGCCGCAATGTATGTTTCTTTGGGTGCTTTTGAACATCGTTTTCCGGTTTCGTTCCGCTTGTATTTTGTTGTTGATTATCCATTTTCTTCTCCTTCGTTTACGTTACTGTTTTTTCTTTGCCGTTTGTCGGCAAAAATGTTTTTTCTTCTTGATAACAAAAGTCTTTTCCGAAAATCGGAAACGCGTCGGCACTCTGTTTCGCGACACTTTTTTCGTTGTCTTTACCGACTATTAGAATACAATACTTTTACCGTTTTGTCAATGTATCTTTCCGAAAAAAGATACCGAACGACGTTACGGGAAAAAACAAAAAAGCATTATGATTAAGGGAACGGCGTAGGCGGTTCGTTCCGTTCTTTTTTACAAAGTCTCGCTCAGCCAGCGCAAAATCGCCGTCCAACGTATATCGTGAATATCTACGGCTTTGCCCTCCATGCGAGGACAATCATACATACCGCTGATGCAAAGATAATGCCCGTTGCAGGGACCGTCGTGAAAGATGCAATCGCCTTCCGAAAACGGGGTTTCCCGACCGCCGTTAGACTGCGTATTCGCCTGTTTACTTGTAGAAGCACTTTTCTTCCCGACCGTAGGAGAAACGGACGTGGTCGGCGTAGCAACCGCATTTTGCCTGTTCGTCGATATGCTCGGTGCCGACGTCGGTGCCGTCAAGTTTCCCTCCGAGAGGGACGGTTCCGTCACGAACGGTGTAGGCACCCTCTTTTTTTTATCTTCCTTCGGTGCAATCGGCGTTTTTGCATAGTAATAATTGCCTTCTTGAGAAACGACCTCTCCCAATGTGTCTATTATTTCGAGAAATACTGCTTGCGACGCCTCTTCATAGACTTCGTAATACCGTAATCGCAAAGACGAAACGTCTCCTTTTTCGGCAATGGCTGCGGCAAGCAATCCCATTTTTTGATCCAGCACGAAAAAACAGTCCGCTTGTTCTCGGGCATCCCAATCGTTTTGGCATAAATCGGCAAGACAGGCGTACACGTAAAAAGGATTACACAAAAACACGATATCGTGTGTCCTGCATACTGCGGCAAGTGCTTCTCGAAAACGCAACGTATCCTCCTTTGTTTCCCATGCTCATAAAAAAACTTACTATACGTTCGTCGCAAAGTTCGACAAAGCCGTATAGCAAGCCTCTTTTTTTATCTTATTGATAGCGTGCCTCTTGATAAAGGCGTCTGTTTGCTTCGGTGCGGAACATGACCGCCAAAGATACGTCGTCCCCGTATCCGGTTTTTTCACCGAGCCGAACAATCCAATCGTTTACGTTTTCTCTCTTGCCGTTCGCCAATTCCGTATAAACGGGCAAGATAAAGGATTTCGCAAAATTGGGTAAATTTTGATAGGGGTTAATGATGCCGTCGGTGCAAAGGAATACGCCGTCATAGTCGCGAATATTGTAAAAATCCACGTGAATATGATAATAAGCGTCTTCCGAACACATGGAATAGGTATAGTTTGCCACCGTTTCGTCGCTTGTTTCCTCTAAAATCGGCGTAACCACCCCTTTCTTGACGCCGAAAATACCACCGTCTCCCAAACTGACGCAAAGTAGGTATTTTCCCAAAATCATGGCACCGTTTAAGGTCGTGCCGTAGGCTTTGGCAGGGTTGTTCTTCAAGCGGAATTGATCACGTTCGGAAAGCATTTCGATTTCCTTCTTCCCGATGTGATTCTGTTCCAAATCTTGTTCCACCAAAGCATTCCACCGACACAGAATATCCATTTTTATTTTGTTAAGAACCTGTTCCTTCGGCTTGCCGTACAGAACCAACGAACGGACGCTCTTAAAAGCGTCGATGATGGCTTGACAGGCAAACTTACTGCCTCTGTCGCTTCGAATATACACGTCTGATCCGTGTCCGTCGCAAACGGCAACAATCGTCCTCGTTTCGTCATGATAGGATACGGAAAAATCCTGACAGGGTTTTCCCGTTTTTAAGTGAGAAAACCCCACGTTGGTTTTGTTAAAAAACTCAATCATCCTGCCACTCCCACGAGTCAATATCGTCGCTGATAGTCTGCTGTATTTGTTGTCTGATATCATTTGTCACCTGATTTTCCGTATTTTGACCGATTCCCTGCGTTGTCGTACTGTCGGAGGACTTGACCTTTGAAGCCGTCATCACGATAATCTTAATAATCTTTTCCAAAAGTTTTGCATCAAAGCAAGTAATGACGTCTCCGTTTTCACCGACGAAATCTCGAAGTACCTGCACCGTTCTGCCGTCATTTAACTCAATAGCGATGCCGTATCGAATTGCTACCTTAAACCATGGGAGTTTGTTCAAAATTTCCATTTCTTCCGTCAACGGCCACTTTGTCGGGTGCCCGTCCGTCAATAACAACACGATGGGTGCCACGCCTCCGAAATCGGGCATAATGCCGCCTTTCGCTTCCTTTTTCAATAAGTCGGCAAGCTGCAAATAAGCCGTATGTAAATTGCTCCAACCACCGGCGCGGATATCCTTAAAATCAAATTCTTCCACCGCTTTCATCCTATCGTGATTCAACAAGAACGCTTCGGTAGAATAGGTGATAACCGTAAGATAAAAATCCACGTTGACGTTTTCGTTTTGTAAATCCGTCAAATACTGTTTGATGTCGTGAATAGCGTGATTCACTTGACCGATGCGTTCTCCCCGCATACTCGTGGAACAGTCCACCATGAGGATGACGTTCAAGCGTTGTTTAGCAATCTTCTCATCCATTCTGTCGGGTTTCCAAACAGGTTTTTCCGTATCGTTTCCTTGTATCGTTTCTGCCATATTTCTTTCCTTTTTCTCCGATTCATGATTATGTGGAACGGTACGTAAAAATACCGTTTCGATGTCTTTTTCTCTCTTTTTGTAAAAATCCCTTCTTCAGAAACGAAGAACCCGTAAGAATCGGAAGTATACGTGCCCTAAGCGGCACGCAACTACTTCCTTTTCTTTTCGGGTTTCTTGATCAGTTCCAACCGTCCTGTACTTCTTCGTCCAGCTTTTGAGCGATTTGTTGTTGCGTCGCTTGATTGTTGTCGGTTACTGCGGTATTGGTAGAACTCGACTTTGCCTTCGATGCGGTGACGGCAATCACGCGAATGATTTTCCGAAGTGCTTCCGCCGTATATACCTGCAAAACGGTTTCCGGATTGCCGGTAAAGGACGTCAGAATGTTCATGGCTTCGTCACTCTTGATAAAAATCGCCAAAGCATACCGCAAAGCCGCTTTGAACCAGCCTCTCTTCTTTAAGGCGTTTAGGTGGGCTTCCCAATCGGGACTGGTCGGCAATCCGTCCGTCATCAAGATGAGGATGGGCGCCACACCGCCGAAGTCGGGCATTTGACCGCCGTCCGCTTGCTTCATCAGGCACTTTTCCAGTTTATCGAAAGCATCGGAAAGGTTGGTTTCTCCCTCGGGAGCAAGATCTGCCCACTTAAAATCGGAAACCGTCTTTCCTTCGTTATAAACCCACGATGCGTGATCGCTGAACTTTAACGCGTGAATCTTGATGATTGCTTCCGATGTGTCTTCTTGGATTTCGGGCATGATACTCATTACGTCACGAATGGCGTTATTGACCGCCCCCAACTTTTCTCCGCTCATCGAACCGGAATTATCGATAATAAAAATCAAATTCAGTTCTTGCCGTACGATACCGTTTTCTTCTCTGTCTGCCATAGTTACTCAATCTCTCCTTGTGTTGTATTGTTGAATTGTATTGTTAAATTGCGTGCCAACAGTATGACGCCGTTTCCCGCAAATATTTTTTCCTTACCCGTTACGTCTCTGACCACCACTTCCTGCGGAAGAGCCAAACGCAATCCCCAAAGGCTCGGGTTGTTCTTGTTGGAGATTACCCTGCCGACCGGCGTGCAGTAATCGTCGGAATACTTATCTAAGTGATGCCTGAAGATTTCTTTGCCCAAATCCAACACGATACGGTGTCTGCCCACGTGCAAAACGCATACGTCCTTCGTCGGTTTTCCGCAATAGGGACAAATCTTATTCGGTTGTTTTTCTTCAAAGCCGTAGATATAGTCGCTTTGGCAATAGGGACAGGACATAACCTCGTCACGATATTTGCAAAGGAACTTATTCCACTCGATTTCCGTCGTTCTGGCGTTTTCTCGGTCGGTTAAGCCGTCCACAAAGGTACGATGAAACGCCTCTTTGATATAAATCGGAATGGAGAGCCATTTCTTGATCAAGGCGGTATGATAGCCGCGAATCGGTCGATTGCTCCTGTCCGTTTTATGATAAACGAATACCGGATTCTTGCCGTACATTTCAAAAATGGCTTGTTCGTCCATTATCTCGTAGTCTTTGAGCTTTTCCCCTTCAAACGGTCTTCCTTTACACAGTGCCATAAACAATACGACAGCCAAAGAGAACCGATCGGAGTGGGTATCGGGATTCATTTCTTTCCGAACCACTTCGGGTGCCATAAACTTGATGATGCCCTGAATACCTAAGTTGTTCTTGTCGGCGGTAACGTTATCGTTGTCGCAAATCAGCAAATCGCCGGTATTGGGATCCAAGAAAAAGCCGCCGTCGTTCAAGTCTTGATAGGAGTATCCTTTTTCGTGCAACTTCTTAAACGATGTACACAGACTGATGCACCACTTCACCATGATAAACTTGTTCTTAAACTGTGCCTTTTCGTCACCGTTGACGTACTTGGTAAAAGAAACATAGTTCTGCGGACGCAGATCCATCAAATAGCCGACTTTACCTTCGTATTCGAAATACCGTTTCGGCCACAAGAAGGTTTCGGCGGGGCTGCCGCGATCGATCAAACTCTTCAAGTTCTTTTTGAACTCGGGTTTGACTTCATTGATGTACACCTTCAAAGCATACTTTGCGCCGTTCATGGAAACAAGATACACCTCGCCTTGCCCGCCTGCCCCCAAAAGGGACTCTACGACCAACTTGGTACCGTCCTCCAATGCAACAACTTCGTTCTGTTTTAGTTTCATTTGCAATCCGTCCTTTTTTATTATTACCGCCCCGTTTTTTATGCGGTTTGGGTTGTTGTGTTTTTCCTATCCTTGAATGCTCTTGGCGCCCAGACAAAGGGTAACCTTTTCGACCATCTCTTGATTCTTGGATGCTTCGCAATGCTTTTTGATGGCAATAAGGTTCTTAAAGAGTTTTTCGGTATGTTCTTGCAACACAAACCGTTCGTTTTCCAAACTCTCTATCGAACCGCCGTTATGTTGTAACGAGCAGATTCTGTCGATCGACTTAAAGACCATCTTGTAGAGCTTTAAGGTCTTGTCTTTGTCGGGAGAGTATTCGAGGATGCTCTCGTCGATAACCGGCAAAGCCGAAAGAACAAAGTCGGCTGTTTCCAACGCTTTTACGCCTTTCGCGTGGTTTTTCGACAGCTCACGAATGGCTTCGCCCCCTCTTTGCATACCTTCCTTCTTGATGGAAGATATGACGGCGGTCTTGGTATCGACGTACTTAAAGTGAATCACCGCGTCGATGTCGTCCTTGTTCAGATACGTGCTGTTAATCAAATCCCTGCAAGTGACGGTTTTCAAAAACATGGGATGCACGATGGGAACGGGTAAATCCACGAAACCGATTTGATCCGAAATGGTTCCCGACGTCTTTTTGAAAGACTTGATTTCTTTACTTTGTAAAAATTCTATCTTCATACTGTACCTCTCTTAAGTATAGATGTTTTTTCCTTTGTCTTAGACAAAATCGTTATTGTTTATCGATAAACCGTATCGATGTCCGACTTGTGCCAAACCTCCCTGTCCTGCGACGTCGCCTTCGTGCTCGTCGCTTTCTTGCGGCAGATTTGGATTTTTGAAAAACAGTGGATGCACTTCGAAAAAGGGAAACTCCGTAAAACCGACTTGTTCCTAAACAATTCCCGATACTTTCCTAAAAAACGGTAAGTCTTTCGCGTGCAATCAATCGACTTTTATTTGGTACACCTCTCTGTTTTCCATTGTAGACCAATTCCGTATTACTTGTCAATAGGTAAACCTCCTTTTTTTTCGTTTTTTCCCAATTCTTTGACAAGGGAGCAAAGACTTTCCTGCAATAACGCTTTTTCGGTCTGCCGAATGGCTTCGGGTATCTCCATGCTCAGGAGCAGTCGCAAGCGGTTACTGCGGTTCAAGACGCGTACGTAAGCTATTTTCAAAGTTTCGGGATCGGCGTCTCGGGGATACTCCTTTTGGTAGAGTACGGGGAAGGAATGGAGCACGTACTTCTCGGATAACGTCGTCTTGCCCTTGTATTGCGCCCATAATTCCGTTACGCCGTCCGTTCCCGTATTGCCGCTCGGTAAAACCTTTCGGTAGGTTACGATCTTTTTCAGTTCCGTCTTTTTCATTTGACTCCGACAAAGCAGCTCTTTGCACTCGTCCGATTCCAAAAACAGCGGATGAATCATCGCTATCGGGAAAAGGATGTTGCCGCCTTCCCCTCGAAGAATGAGGGTAGGATCCGTAATAATTCTTTCCGTTCGTTCGTTCCTCTTTTTTTCTGCCATAAGCACCGTTTCTCCTTCTTATTTCTTGTATATTTTTCGTTTCCCCGTCCGCACGTCATAAATGCTGATCGGGAACAATTCGAATCTTGCAAATTGTTCGATGGCTTTATAGACTTCCACGATTCTTTTCGGCGTCGGCAACCCTTCGGTAAAGAGGTAGACTCCTTTTGCCAACTGATCGTACACCGATGCGCTTATATTCGTCTGCATAACCGACAAATTCAAAGAAATCTCATAGAGTGCTTCCGGCGTCGCCACGGCGTAACGGGCATCCGCTCTGCCTTTATCGTCGTATCTGTCATAGTCATCGTTGATTTTGACAATTTGCGGAACCAACTCTTGCACGATATTTTCGGCATTTACCTCTCCCTTCATATACTTTTTCCCGCTTTCCGTAAGGACTTGAAAGGTTAAAAAGTCCCCCGAGGCGGCAAACATGGCGTTCTGTCCGGCGATTTTGGCAATGTGTAAATTATCCTCCAACAGATAATCGGCTTCCGACATATCACACAATTCTTCTTTGCTCGATACACCGATATAGGTCGTTTCGTCGTCTTTTATGGCTACAAACATACTTACTTTACCTCCCTTACGGTCAACGTTAAGTCCTTCGTGTTGACGGTGACGAACCTGTCGCCGATATCTTCGTAATAAGCCGAACACTTCTTAAAAATGGTTCCGAATTGTTCTTCCACGTCCTTTTCCGGTCGAATCGCCGCCAAACAAGGCGTACACATAGAAGAGATATTCCCCACGCTGCGATACGACCGATAGCGTACCACCCCAAAACCGCTGCAGATTTCAAACAAATCCCCGTCGTGCGCTATCAGTAAAGGGGCTTCCATGTTGCACGTTTCCTCTCTTCCCAACCAGTTTCTTTCCTTATAAAAGCGATAGACGGCGGGAAGAATGTGCGTTATTATTTGTTTGAACGTCAATTTACCGTTCTTATCCAACGGGAACAATTCGGGATGAGACAGTAACTCTTGTCCGCGACTTTCGTTGCCGTCCGGACGAGCGACCAAAACGCCTTCTTCCGTTTTCAAAATGGGCAAGACGGGCTCAAAAGAATCGTCCATCTTGCGTCCCGACGATATCCTCATGACGTTTGCTCCGAAATAAACCACGTTATCCCGTACGTAACTCAATAGTACCGACATAAATCCTCCTTTGCGTACACGACTCTCTTTTCACCCGTAACCGTATCCAGCAAAGCCAACGGATACAAGTCGTTATGCGTCTCTTTCCGGAATTTTTCGACAAAATCCATGATTCTTTCTTCGGCGGGTTTCCCTCTGTTTTCCGCTAAAACGGCATAACCGAAATCGGCGTATATGCAGTGCAGAAGGTCTCCCTTTCGTTCAAAAAGCAGAAAATCCACGGAAATATCGTAGATTTTCCCGTCGACGAACAGGGTAAGGGTATTCCTCCAAGTATCGTTTTCGAGGAATCCCGTTCGTTCGACAGTCTCTCGAATGGCAGGAATCATATCCCGTAGGATACTCTCTTTGCTCTTCGCCATTTCCCATATCGCATCATCATGTATAAGGGCGTCGGTGCAACCGTTAAAAACGGAAAAACATCCCAGAATTCCGCCGTTTTCATTTTTCCGAATGGGCAGATTCTCGTCACAAACGTAGTCGCATTCCGAAAGAAAATCGGTATCCCATGTGTTGGAAACGGCCAGCAACGCTCCTTTTTCCTTTTCTATACAGATAATCATGCTTCCACCTCCGTAAACGTTAAATCCTTACTGTCGATGAGTAAAAACGGTGCGTCGACACCCGACGAATAACGGGTGGAACACCGCAATCCTTCCAAAAGTGTTTCTTCCGCCGACTTCGACTCGTCTACGTCAAGCAGTTTCGCCGTTGCAAAATCGCAACCGCAACCGATCGCATATCGGTCGGTAATCCGTATCGTCTTCCATCTGTCTACGATAGCGTACAGTTTATCCTTCCACGCCAACAGGAAAGAATTGTTTACCGTTCCGTTTTCCTCCAACAATTTGTTTTCCCCCAGCCACTTCTTCATCTTCGGAATAATATCCCGCACGATCAAATCTTTGGTCAATCCCTCTTCGCCTATCATGAATTCGTCTTCGTGTTGCCACAAAAGTTGCGAAACCCGCACCAAACCGGAACTGCCTATCAATAAACCGTCCCGCAGCTTGTGAATCTTCTTCGTTTCCTTCCGGGAATTGTTGCTCTTTTGCACGCCGACAGACGTCTGCGTGTCGGTTCCCATGTACACCGTTCCGTTCCGAACTATTCCGATAATAACCGTCATAGTCTATCCTCCTTAGTATTTACTCCTATTATATAAACGTTTGTTCCATTATTTATGTTATGATTCATTTCTCGCTCCCTTCTTTGTAAGAAATTTCGGTGATTTGCAAAAACAATTCTTCGTCGTCCCATGCGTGCAGTCCCGCATACTCCAAAAAGGCTTCTTCCACGTTCTTTTCACTCTCTTCGCAGTAGGTTTTTCCCTCCCCGTCAAAGAACTTCAAATAGATTTCTTTGGCGGCATCGAACCCTTTTTCGCAACCGGTGCCGTATACCTCCAACACCGACAAGTCGGCAAGTGCGTACGAAAGATAATAGCAGGGAGATTCTATCACGACGTACCGCCAATAGCTTTCGTTCCCTTCCATGCCGTACGTTTTTGCGATTTCGGCAAAAGCGGTATCGTACTCGCTCTGTGGAATACTCCCCTCGTAAACCTTTCTTTCGAATTCGTCCACGGCGCAAGCGAGCAAAATCGAGCTGCATATCGAATCCATTTGTGCGCATTGTACGTACTTATAGACACTGCTGCCGCGTGCTTGCAAAGTCTCTTGCAGATACGTCAACAAAAGGAATTCGTCCCCTATCGACTGCATTTCCTTAATGTCGTAAGAATCGTACTCCGCACCGCAAATATCGGCAAAATAATGCCCGTATTCATGCACGAACGTGAATAACGTGGAATAGTTTTCCCTTTCCATATATAAGATAGGCTTTTCCAAACCTTCGTTCACGTAGGTAAAAGCTCCCGCATAGGCGTTTTCTCCCGTACCGATATAGTAATTTCCCTCTTTGAAAATGTCGTTGGCACAGTCGAAAAAGTTATATTCGGATGTCGCGTTCTCCCCCATCCTTTCCAAATACGACGCAAGCGTTTCCGAAGCGATGACGGAGGTTTCTATCGATTCCGCAAGCAACGCCGTCAAAGTACTAAGCCACGTCGGCATCCTCCCGAAAAACAATCCGATTCCGTCCCCGACTCCCATATCGGAATAGAGATTTTCGAAAAGTTCTTCGCTGTACTCCGAAAATTCCCGATAATACGGTACGATATACTCCTTCACCAACGCTTGCATTTCTTCGATTTCGGCAAGGTCTACGCTCCGTCCGTACAGGTTTTCCTGCGCGTATTGATAAAAGGTATCGTATCCGGCAAGAACGGCGTAGCGATTATTCTTTTCCACGTAATCTTTATATAAGGATAATACCTCTTCGCTGTTCGTCGGATCGGAAATTTTCCGAAACGCCCGTTCGATTTCGTTGATTTCGGACGTTAAAGCGGCTTGTTCCTGCGCTTTGTCGCCGAGCGAAAGAACGGCGTCGACGTCGTCCTGCGTCCAGCCGTCTTCCTCGCTGAAAAAGTATTCTCGGTACTCCGTTTCGTAAACCAACGGAAATAAAGAAAGGTAGTTTTCGTTATAATCGGCGAGCACCTGCGATATTTCTTCGTAATCGTCGGCGTATTCGATACAGTCCAAACAGTACCGAACGTAAGCGTACGCCTCCTGCACTTCCAAGTATTCTTGATAGCCGCAATAGCGGTCGTATATTTCTTCAAACGCTTTATTCTTTTGATACAGTTCACTGTCCTTGACAAAGCCGTCGGTGTTCTCGTCATACCGATCCGCCGCCGCAATCGCCGTCTTGACGTCCCGTAAAGCCGTAGCGATTTCCCCCTCTTTTTCTTCGTCGTACGAATAGACGAAAACGTCTTGATAGATGTTCAGACTTTCCCGTCTTGACGTATGCGGGCATCCCTCTTGCTCGCAAGAAGCCACTCGAATATAATCGTCCGCATACGAATAGCTGCAAGTATGCTCGGGTACCGTATCGAAAACGGTGCAACCGAACAGTAACGTACACAGAACCGCACACAAAACGCCAATGCCTACCTTTTTCATGAGTATCTTTCCTCCGTCGTTAGTATTTTCCTTTCCGAAGCCGACCTTTTCGGAAAGAAGGGAAAAAGCCTTACGAAAAGCCTTCTCCCCCCTCTATCTTATCAAGAATTCTGCATAAGTGCAACCAATTCTTGATAATCCAGCTGTTTCCTGTCTATCAAGGCTTCGGCAATACGGGTGATTTCCTCGCGGTGTTCTTCCATAAGGAAACGCACGATCTTATCGCTTTCGGACAGAACGGAAACGACGAAATCATGCCGTCTTACTTCGAGGGTATCACTGACACCGTAACGGCGAACCGACGACTGGAATTGACAGTTTTCATAGCCGTAGAATCCTTCTTCGCACATACCGTTGATGATTTCCTGCGCCTTGGCAAGGTCGGAAACGCAACCCGCCATACGCTTGCCGAGGAACACTTCGGTCGCGATGCCGCCCGCTATTGCCACCCGAACGGTCTGCTCCAGGCTTTCCTTCGTACTGTAGTCGTCCTTTTCGGAACGGTTCAAGATGCTACCGGTCGAGCTTCCCTGCGGAATAATCGAAGCGTTGATGATATGCTTCTTGTAGTACAGACTGATAAAGGCGTGTCCCGCTTCGTGGTAAGCCGTCGCTTTCAGCCTTTCGGAATTGTCCAAATCAATCGTCTTCGGAATGTCACGCAAGGTTACCCGTTTCATGGCGGAGATAATGTCGGCTGTCGTGATGGTGTCGCCACGACGCTGTACGCTGTTGATGACCGCTTCGTTGGCGATACACTCTATATCGGCACAACTGCATCCCGCCGTATCCAGTACCAGACCTTGTATGTCGACGGAATCGTCCAACTTGATTTGACGGGTATAGTAGTCGAATATCGCCTTTCTGTCCCCTTCTTCGGGTAAATGGAACTGCAACATACGATCAAACCGTCCCGTACGCAGGAGGGTATCGCTCAACAAACGTAAATCGTTTGCCGTAGCGATGACGATGGATTTGCCTTCCCGACCGATGGCGTCGATGGCTTGCATCAGTATCTTTTGGGTGTTCAGGTTTTCGGGAACGTCGTATTGCCACTTGTCATACCCCGCAAACTTATCGATTTCGTCGATGAAAATGATGCATTTGCCGATTTCGTGTGCCTGCGCAAAGGTATCCACAATCAGCTTATCGATATTGACGCCCTTCGTCAAGCCTTCGGCTTCGCTCACTTCCAACAACGGTACCTCGCTCGCCTTGCTGATGGCTTTCACCACTTTGGTCTTGCCCATGCCCGGTTTGCCGTACAACAAAAAGCCTTTCGGGAAGCGAGCGCCGCTCGCAAGGTATTCCTCTTCCCGAATCAACATGTCCACTACGCCCATGGCGTCCTTCTTGATACTTTCGTAGCCGGCGATTTCGTTAAAAATTTCTTGTATTCTTTCTTGACTGTTCATGCTTCGTTTACTCCTGTTCTTGCATTTGATTGGTCGCTTTCATGTAGTTTTCCATTGCTTTTACGTCAAATTCCGCAATGGAAGTTCGGACGGTTTTCCCCGCCTTTTCAATATCCGACATGCCGATAAAACCGGCTTTGCCCGTTTCGATTTCTCGCTCGATGGCAAACATTTTGGCACATTCGCACATTTCAACGGTATCCGCTCCACTGTAGTTTTCTGTCAGGCGAACCACTTCCTCCTCGCAGTAGTCCTCTCCCATCGGTGCTCCGTCGAACGACAGAGCAATCAATTTCTTCCTTGCTTCTTCGCTGGGTAACGGTACGTATATCTTCCTGTTGAACCGTCCCGGTCGCAAGAATGCGGTATCCACGTCCCATGGACGGTTGGTCGCCGCAAGTATCACCAAATTATGATTGCCGTTCTCTTCGAATCCGTCCATTTGGTTGAGTAGTTCATGCACCACTCTGTTCATCGCTTCGTTCCCTTCGCCCGAACGTTTCATGCCGATAGCTTCAAACTCGTCGAAGAAAATAATGGCTTTTCCGCTCTGACGAGCCTTATCGAACAGCTCTTTGATGTTTCCTTCGCTTTCGCCGAACCACTTGGAAAGCAGGTCGGAACACTTTATCGGAAAGAAACTGGCTTGCATATCCTTGGCGATGGCTTTGGCAATCATGGTCTTCCCCGTACCCGGCAAGCCGTACAGCAGGATACCCCCTCCCGTCTTCTTGTTGTACCGCTTATATAAGGACGGGTACATGAACGGGTAAACTACCTGTCTGCGGATTTCCTCCTTCACGTCCTCCAAACCGGCTACCCTGTCCATAGCGTTTTCCTTCTTCTTGAACATTTCGCTGAACTCGTTGATGGGTATATTCAGTCCCATGGCGGTGTCCTCGATGTTGGTAAAAAGGGTTTCGTAAGACGAAGCGTCCGACAAATCGACACACCTGTCCAACAGTTGTTTGGCCTTATCGATAAAACTCGGACGCAACTCGAAAGCAACGTTCCTTGCGATGTTCAAAAGCGTCCCTACCGCACAAACGATGGCTCGCTTTCCCGTTTCTTCGTTACGCAGAGAAAACTGCTCCAAAGCATACCGATAAAACTTCAAAAAGGTCTCTTGTTCTTGTTTGATACAATCTTGTTTACGATTCATTCATGCTCCTATGTTGTAAAAAAAAATGGTTGAAAATTTGCAAAAAACTGCAAAAAATGAGAAAGAAAAGGGTAAAATATATACGGAAACCGGAGCGTCAAAAAATGCTCCGAAAAAATACTCCTCTCTTACCCTTTCTCCTCTATTTGTAGTTCCCTCTTACGGAACTTCTTTCCTTATGCAATTTCGTCTTCTTCGTCGTACATACCTCTCAGCCGTTCCTCCATACGGGCGTATTGTACGCTGGGTTTCTTGAAAAACTTCTTAGAAGTCTTTAGCAAGATAATGATGTTGCTTTCTTTCTCAACTTCAACGATGGCTCTGTAAATACGTTCATAAGCCTTCTGTACGGCTACGTTCTTGCTTTTGGATAACGCTAAAACGTCGTCCAACAACATTCCGCCGTTCTTAGAAAAGAGCTTATCAACCAAAGCACAATACTTTTGCGTAAACAAAAAGTATTTTTGGTTATTCGCGTTCATAAAAAAGGTGAGTTTTCCAAATCTGCTTGCATCACAAAAAACGGTAATTTTCATTCGTAAAAAAATCCTCCTATAGATTTTACGGTGTGGTGTTTTTGGTTAAAAAAAATCGGATTTATTGTCATCCGACAAGGTAAAGTACCCCTTCTTTTTTCTGGGTACCAAGGCACGACTATAAAAAAAATTTCATCCCCTTATACTATGTATAAGGGGATGTTTTTTGTATTTTGGAAAATTTTACAAAAAAACGGAAAAAAATTGTTAACTTTTGCGAGCGAGCCTATCTCTTCCCGAAGGTATAGCCGCAAAGGTTGACGGTGCCGTTCGGCATCTCGTACAGCTCGGGTAGCGAAGTCGTCCCCTTCTGCAAAAGGGTACGCACGAGGGGATTGTTCTCCTGCAAAATCGCCGAATAAAACAACCAGTCTTCCTCTTGTTGTTTTTCGCACCACTGAACGAGCAGACGTATTACGTTTTCACTGCCAATCATTTTTTGAATCTCGATATCCCGTTCCTGACGCATTTGCATAATATCTTCTTGGATGATTTCCTGTTCGGACTCCGCAAGATTACCTAACAAAAAGTACTTGAACTTTAGTTTCTTTTCATAACGACGGTATATTTTCATGATTGCGTTCTTGCGGGCGTAGTCGGTCGAGGTCGTCTTTTGGGAAACCTCTCCGAATAGGGCGGATATGGGTAGCAACTCCAATTTACCCTCTCTCCCCTCCCGTAAATCGCAACGGTCATTCACGCAACTTAAAATCAAATCCATCGGCGTTTTGTACAGGCGAAACGTACCGGATACGCCCCGATGATTTTTCTTCGCCTTTATTTCTTCGATGCATTGGAAAAATTGCGGTTTTGCCAAAAAGTCATCCTTGATGTATTTTTCGCTTAACTCTTTCATGATTCCCTTGCAATCCACCCCGAAGTTTCTTTTCGCCTTATCGATTTCGATACCCGACAGAACGGAGAGGATACAAATATCGTGATAGATTTCCCGGCAGAAATCGCTATCTTCCGGCTTTCCCGAAGAGAGTTTTTCCCACAGAATACCGTTGAGCCGTTGCGAAAGGTTGACGATTTGCCCGATGGCGTTTTCACTGTTATAGATATCCACTTGGGTTAAGTCTAACGTTTCGCCGTCTTTTTCGTCAATGGCGCAGACGGGGACTTTGAAGAGGTCGTAATTCTTTTCGGCATTACGAACCAACGTCGGATCGGAAGTCATCAACATGGTATCGGAGTCGTAGTCGCATCCGTTCAAACGCTGTTGTACGTTTTCGCCGACGGCGTTGACGCAAACGATATTGTTCCCTAAGTCAAAATACTCCCAAACGTCGTCTTTCGTTTTGTTGGTGACAAGATACAGATTGCCCATCGTGATATGGGGTGAACGGGCGCAAAGGATTTTTTCTCCGTCTTGAAAACGCATACACCGCACTTCCCCTTTTTGCAGAGTGAGGTTTTCGGGAGAATACGTTCCGATGACCGACCGTAACAATTCGGGGCCGTTGCCGAACAGGGTGGCGTTGGTACCGTCGACGAGGAAATGCCCTTTTTTCATCATTTCTTTCATCGACCGTATTGCCGTTTCCCGAAAATTATAATATAATCGTGTTTTACGGAAACCTTCGTTGTGCCGAATGAGGGAAAAAATCAATTGGGAACGGTTAAGCAGACTATCTTCCCACGCTACGGTGTCCGTCGACTCCTGTTCCTCTTTTTCCCGATTGGAGAGGTTGGAATAATAATAACACATGACGGACGGATCTTCGTTCATTTGTTTGATCAGGTTAAAATTCCCTTCCAAAAAGGAATAAATGCTTTCTTGGTCGATTTGTACGGTGTTCAATAATTGATAGCTTGTACTTACCATCCTTCCGTTAAAAAACTTCGTTCTTTTATCGGTCTTAACCACGCCGAAGGTATCGGTCACGTTATTTGCCCAGTTTTGTATGTTTTCCGACGAAAGTTTCGTATCCTTGCAAAATTTCAGATATTTCAAACTACTCGGCGTGGTAATCATGACGATTTGATGAATATCGGTCGCCAGCGTCACGCCGCCGTTTTCGGTCAAAACGGATAAATCGGTGATGCCGTTATCGGCAAACCATTTTTGAATTTTGGTACGGAAGGCACAAGACTTGAAAAACTTATTCCGCAAAAGCATCATGTGCTTATCGGCGTACCCGTCTTGAAAAACGCTTTCGTCGAGGAGCGCCTCCCCGTCCCAAATGGTATTGGTTACGATGGCTTTTCCCTGCTCGGCAACGATTTTTCCGTCCTCTTCCCGCACGCTGACCACTTCTTCTTCAAACGAAGAATACCGATCGGGTACAAACAGTATACCCTCCAAAGGAATACGAACCACGCCTTTTAACGAGCTGAGAGAAAGGGCTTTATAGGCTTCCCACGTCGCCAGCTTTACGGGATTCCATTTCAAACCGCATTCGCCCCATTTTTCCATGCTCCGCAATAAAGATTTTTGAATGAAAAGGCATTTCCCCATACGACTGCTGCCGGCACTTCTTTTATAGCGCACGTACTCGACGCCGTTTATGCAAAAACCGTTTTCGTACAGTTTTCTTCGGAGCTTGAAAACGTCGAGGAGAACCTTTCCTTTCGGTTTCTTTTCTTGCTCGGTGTCCTTGCCTTTCTTTTTCTTCTTTTGGGATACTCTTTTGGCTTTTTGTTCTTCGGTCTCCTCCACCTTTTCCCGAAGGCACCGATCAAAATCCACGTTGACGACGGCGAGGGTATACGAAAAACCCTTTTCGTCTTGAAACGAAAACTTCTTTCGTTCTTTTTTCGCATAGATATTTTGTAATTCTACCGAGTCAAGCGACCAATCCAACACGTTGGAAAACAACGTATAATACTTCTCGTTTTTTTCGGCAGGCAGAACATACCCTTGCTCGGGATTTTCCAACGAGGATCTGACGATGTCGCACGCTTCCAGCGAGAGAATTCTAAAACTATTTTTTCCCATAGGGAAAGTATACCGAAAAAAAAGCTTTTCGTCAACCGTTCCGCTTCCACCTTTTTGGGAAAACGCTATACTTTTTCATAATCGTTCGGTTTCCGCACGAAAGCAATCTCCTCTTCTCGACACGCCCCGAACTTTTTATAGTTTTCCCGTGCCGTATTCAGCGAAACGCCGTTACACGAAAACGCCCGATCGGGATCGTTTACGGACACGTCGTCGTCCTCCCAATAACAAACGGGGCAGATAAAGAAGGTTCCGTTCGGCTTCTCGCTAAACGTCTTTTGTCCGCAACAGGGACAGGGAAAACTTTCCAACGTGGGCAAGCCTTCTTCCGTCATTTTCCATCCTTTCAAAAGCTGTTCTTCTTGCAAAGCCTCGCGAAGGTACTCGTCCAAATACGGAAAAACGTGGTTCTTCTTGACAAATTCCACCATTTCTTCGTAAGAGTAGAAATAGAACAAAAGCTTTTTGGAACGGATTTTTCCCTCGTTTTTCGGGAAAAAAGTTAAGGAAAACATGGAAAAAAACCGTCCCATGTGGATATGTAAAACATCCTTTTTTTCTAATTTTTTCTTGTTTTGGTAAAAAGCGTTTTCGTCTTGTCGGAAATTCTGCCTTTTGTACAAAATCGCACCCATTATCAAAAAAATCCCGAACGACAACACCCACATCACGACGAAAGCCAAATTCACCCACAGTGCCGTCGATCCGAAATCGTCGTCCCCGAATACCGAAACCACCATAATCAACCCGTCCAACACCACGTAAATCGGCAACAGTACGTATAACCCGATCGAACAAGCCATCTTCCACATAAAATTCTTTCGTTTCATGCCCCCATTATAACAAATATCTTTCCTTTTTTCCAGTATTTTTCCGATGAGTTTTGTAAAAAAAATCCTATGTCGGTTTTTTTTGCCCACGATAGGTATATCCCGCATATCCTTGAAAAGATTTTTTTCCATATATCTCGAAACCGTTCGTGAAAAATACCGAGAAGGGGGGTTGTAACGAAAAGAGAAATGTTGTATACTATTAAAAAAAGGAGAAACGTCATGTTAAAAAACGTACCGAAACTACTGAGTCCCGAACTGCTCAAAATACTTTGCGAAATGGGACATGGCGACGAAATCGTCCTCGCCGATGCAAACTTTCCCGCCGAAGCACTGGCTAAACGCGTCATCCGCGCCGACGGGATCGGCGGTGTCGCTCTGCTTTCCGCTCTGCTGACCGTGATGCCGCTCGACACCTATTCCGAACGGAATTTTCTTTTAATGGAACTTACGGAATCCGATAAAAAGAAAGGAAATCCGCCCATTTGGAACGCGTACGAAGAAGTGGCGAATTCCTTAGATCCCAACGTGAGAACAGGCTATCTCGAACGGTTCGATTTTTACGAAAGAGCCAAAAACGCTTACGCCGTCATCGCATCCGGAGAAGAAGCCGTTTATGCAAATATTTTACTGAAAAAAGGAGTCATCCAATAAGGAGAAAAGAGAAGGAGAAAAGAGTATGAAAAAATTAGTCGGAGAGTATCCCGTCATCGGTATCCGTCCCATCGTCGACGGACGTCAAGGTCCCATGCGCCTCAGAGAAAGTCTGGAAGATCAAGTCATGGCTATGGCGTCTTCCGCCAAAACCCTTTTGGAAAAATCGGTCTTTTATTCGGACGGAACCCCCGTCAAGGTCGTTATTTTTCCGCACACCATCGGGCGTGTTCCCGAGTCCGCCGCTTGTGCGGAGTATTTCCGTAAAGAAGGGGTGCAAATTACGATTTCGGTAACCCCTTGTTGGTGTTACGGTTCCGAAACCATGGATATGGATCCTCTTACGATAAAAGCGGTATGGGGCTTTAACGGAACCGAACGTCCGGGTGCCGTTTATCTTGCTTCCGTCCTCGCCACCCACGCGCAAAAAGGTCTGCCGGCGTTCGGTATTTACGGACACGAAGTGCAGGATCGAGAGCAGGTTTCCTGCATCCCCGACGACGTACGAGAAAAGCTTCTTCGCTTTGCCGGAGCCGCCGTAGCCGTAGCCACCATGCGCGGAAAAAGCTACCTGCAAATCGGTTCGATTACCATGGGAATCGGCGGTTCGGTTTTGGACAGTTCTTTCTTGGAAGAGTATCTCGGGATGCGTGTGGAATCGGTGGACGAAGTGGAGATTCTGCGACGCATGGAAGAAGGAATTTATAACGAAGAAGACTATCGAAAAGCACTCGCTTGGACAGAAAAACACTGCAAAGAAGGTAGGGACGATAATCCCGATTTCGTAGAATTTTTGGGAGAAAAGCGAAAAATAAAATTCACCCCCGAAGAGAAAAAAAGCAGTGGGAATTCACCATCAAAATGTATTGTATCCTCAAAGATTTGATGCGAGGCAGCGATCGCCTTCCCGCCGGTTTTGACGAAGAACGTTTGGGGCATAACGCCATTTGTGCCGGCTTTCAAGGGCAACGGCAGTGGACGGATCACTGGCCGAACTGCGACTATCCCGAAGCCGTTTTGAATTCTTCTTTCGACTTCGAGGGAAAGAAAGAACCGATGATTTTCGCCACCGAAAACGATATTTTGAACGGTATTTCGATGTTGTTTATGAACCTCCTGACGGGTAGAGCGCAGATTTTTGCCGACGTCAGAACCTTTTGGTCGCCCGAAGCAACCAAACGTGTTACGGGATATGATTTGGAAGGCAAAGCCAAAGAAAACGGCGGTATCATTCACCTGCTGAATTCGGGTGCCGCTTGTCTGGATGCCTGCGGAGAATGTCGTGACGAACAAGGCAATCCCGTCATGAAAAGATGGTGGGAAGTCACCGAAAACGATATTCAAAAAATGACCGACGCCACCGTTTGGTGCGAAGCCGGTTTTGATAATTTTCGAGGGGGCGGCTTCTCCTCGCATTTCGTTACGCGTGCCGAAATGCCGGCGACGATGATTCGTTTGAACCTCGTCAAAGGACTCGGTCCCGTTATGCAGATTGCCGAAGGTTGGACGGTTCGACTTCCCGACGAAGTAACCGATACCTTAATGGAACGTACCAATCCGACGTGGCCGTGCACTTGGTTCACCCCTCGTTGTAACGGAAAAGGCGCATTCGCTTCGGCATACGACCTCATGAATCATTGGGGCGCCAATCACGGAGCCATTTCCTACGGGCATATCGGCGCCGACCTCATCACCCTTTGTTCCATGTTGCGTATACCCGTTTCTCTGCACAACGTCGACGAAGAAAAAATCTTCCGTCCCGCCTGCTTTAACGCCTTCGGCATGGATAAAGAAGGACAGGATTACCGCGCCTGTCAAGCTTACGGCCCGCTCTATAAAAATATCCGCTGAAACGGCAGATACGAAAGATAAACTTTTTTCTAAAAGACGTGCCCCCTCAGCCTTTCGAGCGAGGGGGCACGTTGAAACGATTCCTTTTTTTACCGACTATTTTCGAATAAACGATTCCAATTCTTTTTCCGCTTTTCTGCATTTACGAAAACGTATGTTATGCACTTTTTCCCCTTTGGCAAAAACCATACTCAGGTGCCGCAAGGCGGTGATGTCTTCCAAAGGATTTTGGTCGCAAACAATCAAATCGGCGTACTTTCCGACTTCGATACTACCCGTTTCGGCATCGATGCCGGCTATTTCGGCATTCCGTTTGGTAGCCGTATACAAAGCAAAGGACGGCGTCACGCCGCAAAAAGTAACAAAATACAGGATTTCCCGCCACATATCGTAATGGGTAATATACGGACAGCCGGTATCCGTCCCCAATCCTACGGGAATACCTTTTTCCAAACATTTTTTAGCACAATCCACAATACCTTGAAAAACGATTTTTCCGTTATACCGACTCAGTTCCGTAGCGTGGCTGACGGCAGGATCGAAAAACGCAAACGGCAAAGACGGCGACAACGTGGCAACGAGCGCCGCACGCCGTTCTTGAAATAAAGAAAGAATCTCTTCATCCGGCTCGGCACCGTGTTCGACGGTGTCCACGCCGTTTTGCAAGGCGATACGAACACCCTCGGGACTTTCTACGTGCGCCGCAACGATCATACCCCTTTTATGCGCCTCTTTGCACGCTTCTCGGACGTACTCGGCGGGCATCTTAACCTCTCCGGGTTCCCCCTTCACTTTGGCATCCAACACACCGCCCGTTATCATCAGTTTGATAAGGTCGGGTTTGTCCTCGGCGATTTTTTTAACGTACAGTCTTGCTTCTTCTTTGCTTTTCGCTTCGTACGCAAGAGAACCCGCCATGTGTCCGTCGGGAACGGAAATTGCCATATTGGCGGCAAGAATGGCGGGGCCTATCGTCTTACCGCTATTTATTTCGTCTCGAATCTCGGAATCCATCGACAACAGTCCCCCCACCGTACGAATGGTGGTAACGCCGCTTTTTAATTGTGTCAAGGCATTTTGGTAACAGACTTTCTTCATGATTTTTTGTAATAAAGACAATCTATACAGCAAGCCGACCAGTTTTTTCGGATCGGATTCTTTTTTCTTAGGAAATCCGTTTGCCGGCAGATGAACGTGCAAATTGATGAGACCGGGTAAAACGTACCGTCCGTTCAAATCGATTATTTCGCAACCTTTACCGTCAAAAGGTTCGTCTTGAATCGCCACGATTTTTTTATCTTCGATCAAAATGACCTTTCCGCTTACGGGTACCATGTCTTTTTTCCCGTCTAAAAGAATTCCGTTTCTTAATGCAAGCATATTTTTCCTCCGTTTTTTACAAAGAACAGTATACTGTTCTTTACTTAAACGTAGGCAAAAAAATACCTTTTTCCGAGATTTGTTTCAATTTCTTTTTTCGAGAATATCAAAAAGTTTCCGACAGGTTTTTCCCATACACCACAACGCCGAACCCTCGAAAGATCCTCCGAAATCCGCGTTTTCGATAGAAAGCGTTTCCCTTCTTGTTACCGGCTCCGCAAAGAAGATGGACGTCTTTTTTTTGTTCTCGCAAAAAAGAAAAAAGCCGCTCCGTCAAAGCCGTTCCTATACCTTCTTTTTGGTAGGCGGGTAAAATATCTATATGTAAATGCGCAGGATACTTTGCAAAAAACCCGTGTGCCGCCATCTCCGCAAGATAGGTTATCCACCCCCGTTTGTCCAACTGAAAAATCCGTCGCAAATAGGGTTTCATCCGCTTGCGATAGCTTCGATAATCGGTAGCGCAAAGGATATATCCGATTGGGCGATTTTCCCCGTCGACGGCGACGAAAACCGTTTCGTTTTGATAATAGTAGTCGACGTAGCGCAAGCACAGACTTTCCCGTTTCGCCTTGCTTTCAAGCTTTTCTTCGCAAGTGTCCAAACAAATTTTCCGAAGGAATTCTTCATCGCCCCGTTGATAGTTTCTTATCTCATAATTCATAGTTTAGGATTCCTTATTGCATGTTTCGGATATAGAAACGGGATATTTCTTATATCTTCGTTGCATTACGGCAAATACGAAAATCGCCGAAAGCGGAATGATCGTGGCAAAGCAGATTCCCGCGCGGATGGCGAGTGCATCGGGCGTCAGTCCGAGGGAAAGGGCGACTTGGTTGCCTCCGTCCGACGCAAGCACGACGTCGGCAATAATGCCGACGAGTTGCGGCACGAGCGAGGCGCCCAAGTCGCCCCCCGCCGCCATCATGGCGTATAACGCCACCCCGCCTTGCGGCACTCTTTCCGACGATACGATTAAACTGCCCGGCCACAGCATAGACACGAAAAATCCCGTCAACGCACAGCCGATAAGTCCCAATACGGGGATAGGCGAAGCAAAGGCTATCACGTAGCAAACGCCGGCTCCGACGGCACCGAAAAACAAAACCTTTACGGCGTTTTTCCCGAACTTCCCGTACAGACTTCTACCCAGTCCCAGCATGGCTCCGAACAGTGCCACGCCGAAAATATCCCCCCATATTTTTTCGATTCCGAAGGCTTGCTCGACGTAGCTCGAACACCACTGCGAAACGGTACATTCCGCCGCGCCCCCTAAAAAGATGCAAAGCACGCATAAAATCACGTCTTTGTTTTTTAACAGCGACAAAGATTTTTCCGCCTTTTTCGGCGTTTCCATTTTCGGAACGGGAGCACCGAGAAAGAGAATCGCCGAAAGGAGCGGAAGCAAGGCAAAAAGGAAAGGTATGTAAAACCAATTTTGACTCCCCGCGAAAAACAGGAAAACCGTCGTCAGAATCACCACGAACACCACGCCCCACGCATAACAGGAATGTAGTTTGCTGAGCAACCGTTCGGGATTGTCGGAAGGTAAAGAAGCTATGGTGGGGCTGGTCAAAACTTCGGCAAGACCGCCCGCAATCGAAAAAACGACGGTACTGAGTGCCAGTCCCCAATACATGGTTTCTTTCGTAAAAACAAAGGGCGTCAAGCCGTACAGAATCAACCCCGCCACCATAAAAACGGGCGTCAATTTCATCGACAAGGCAAAATTAAACTTGTGCGAAAAAAAGGAAAATACCAAATCAATCAAGAGTTGTGCGGTAAAGTTTATCGCGACGAGCAGTCCCAATAAGGAGTAGGACAAACCGTATGCCTCTTTGAATATCAAAAAAAGCAAGGGAGAAAGGTTTGCCGTAATCGCCGTAGACAAACAAGTCAAATAGCAAGCATATTTCGTTCTGTTATATTGTTTCATCTCTCTAAAAAATCAATGCCGTCCCAAAAAGGGGCGGCACGATACGATACTTTCCAAAAGGTTATTGCAGTTTCCAAATCAAAACGCCGTGTGCAGGAACGGTTGCCGATAGTTTCGTTACGTTTTCCTGTGTCGTTTCTTCCCAAAGGTCGATTGCCGTATAGCTCTCTTTCGCCACGTCCTTAACGTATTCTTCCTTTTGCAAGTCGGCAAGGGAAAACTCGAACGGTAAAGGCTTTTTGGCTTTATTTAACACGCACAAGGCGATAGCACCGTCGGCAAGCGGACGAACCAACACGTCCAAAGCTTTCTTGGAACGAAGAATTCTCTTGGCTTGTTTGCCGAGAGCGTCTTGGTCGACGGCAATCAAATTCTTGTTTTTCAAAATGGCAAGATGTTCGGGTTTCATGTTGGTGACGTCGTTCCCCAAAAGGAGGGGAGAAGCCATCATGCACCACAAGGCAAAGTGCGCTCTGTTTTCGTCGATGGTCAAGTCGCCGTTCCCGACTTCCAACATATCGGGATCGTTCCAGTGTCCGGGGGAAGCGTACTTATAAAGAATAACGTTCTTTTCGTACAAGTCCATGATACTCTTCCACGTCCAACCGATGTCCCCCGTCGTACGCCACAAATTACTGATGGTATAGCCCCATTCGTGCGGAGAAGAATTTCCCCAACAACACAACGAATAGGCTACGGGTTTTTGTCTTTCTCCTTTTTCTTCGGAAACTTTTTCCACCGCCCGAAGCAGTGCGTCGCTCATCGCGGCATACTGCAAGAAGGTACTGTCGGCGACGTTTCCGATCGGGTTAAAGATATCGATAAAGTTATTCCCTTCCGTCATGTCGACAATCACACGAACGGGCGCAACGCGACAAGGCTTATTGAAAAAGCCGGGATCGAGTAATACTATCTTGCCTTCATTGACGCGTACGGCGGAAACCGTTTCTTTTTCGGTCGTATGAGGACAAGGATACCTTAGGTCGAGAGAAACCACGTATTTTCCTTTTTTCGGTGCTTGAAACAAGAACTTCGCAAGTCCTCTGTTGGCATCCAGCCCTTTGATGAATTCTTTCTTGGCACCATGATTCGGATGGTGGTGACAGGCTCCCAAAACAAGCTTTGCGGTACCCGAAAGTGCGGCGTTCTTGGCGGGTATGTATTGTTCTGCATCCGTCCCGAGCGGGGTAACCGAAATGCCGAAAAGCTCCGGACCTTTTTGGGAATACATCTTATGATAGCAATAGTCGTACTTTAAGTATTCGATACCCCAACGCACGAATTGACAAGCATCGTTGTATTCGTTTTTGAAGCTTGCGGGGAGACTTTGGCAGGTGAGCGTACCGTTACTGGAATAGATGCCGACTTTGAAACCGAGCGCATTGATCTCCTTGACGAATCCGTCCATACCCTTCGGAAACTTGACGTAGTCGCAAATGAGCTTTCCTTCTTCGTCCCGTCTGTCGGCTTCCCAATAGTCGTCTAAGTTCAAATAGGAATATCCCGCTTCCAACAGTCCGCTTTCCCGTATGGCTTCCGCCATTTTTACCAACATTCTGTGATTGATGTTTTCCTTAAAATAGTTCCATGAGTTCCAACCCATAGGGGGCGTCATGCACAAACCGTTATAGAACGGTTCGGTGCGATACATTTGTGTGATTTGAGCTTGCTTAAAGATCTTTTTGGGAAGTTTGCAAGAAGTACAAGTCATAATTTCCTCCGTAAATTTTTTTTATTTAATAAATGCCGAAAAGGCTTTATAGGCTTCGTATAAGTCGGCTTTACTGATAAGCTCGTAGGGTGCGTGCATGGACAGTACGGGGACGCCTACGTCCACCGTATCGATATTTCTGTTGGCGAGGAACATAGCCACCGTTCCGCCACCGCCCAAATCCACTCTGCCGAGTTCACCCGTTTGCCATACGACGTTCTCCTCCGCAAAGATCTTGCGCAGGTACCCGACGTATTCGGCGGAAGCGTCGTTACTGCCCGACTTTCCTCTGGCTCCGGTAAACTTCGTCATTGCCACGCCGCTACCGGCATAGGAAACGTTGTTCCGTTCGAAAGCTTCCGAAAAATTCGGATCGAACGCCGAAGTCACGTCTGCCGACAGACACATACTCTTAGAGCGTACCAACGCCGAAGAAACACCCAAATCGGCACAAAGTTTATCCAGTATATCCTGAATCAAAAAACACTGCATACCGCTGTTTCCTTCGCTGCCTATTTCCTCTTTATCGGCAAGGATAGTCAGCACCGTTTGTTCGGTTTCGGTATGCAAACTCGCCGTAATTTCGGGATAGGCGCAAACTCTGTCGTCGTGTCCGTAGCTTGCCACGAAACTTCGGTCAAAGCCGACGTCTCTCGCCTTATATGCGGGTACGACTTCTATTTCCGAACTCAAAAAGTCCTCTTCTTCCATGCCGTATTTTTCGTGCAGGAAAGCAAGAACCTTTTTCTTCACGTTCTTCTTTTCTTCACCGGCAAGTGCCATGCTTCCTACGATTACGTTTAGGTTTTCGGCTTTGAATGCGGTGGCAACGGGTTCTTTGACAAGATCTTGAGAGAGATGCGGAAGCAAATCCGAAATATAAAAGACGGGTTCGTTTTCCTCCTCGCCGATACAAATCTTGACTTTCTCGCCGTTTTTCAAAACCACCACGCCGTGTAACGAAAGCGGAATGGTCAGCCATTGATATTTTTTTATGCCACCGTAATAGTGGGTTTTCAGATAGGCAATATCGCTTTCCTCGTAAAGGGGTACCTGCTTCAAGTCCAATCTCGGACTGTCCACGTGTGCGACCATGATGCGTATCCCGTTTTCGGCGAGGTTTTTACTGCCCACACGCAAAAGAAAAAGTCCTTTTCCGCGATTGTTGTAGTACACCTTATCGCCCGCTTGTAACTTCGTGGAAAAATCGAACGGCTTATACCCTTCCTTTTCCACCATGGCGACGGTTTCTTCCACCGTTTCCCGTTCCGTCTTTCCATGATTCAAAAAATCTTTGTAGCCTTCGGCATACGCCAGTATTTTGGACAATTTTTCGGCATCCGCCGTTTCGAACACGTTGGTTCTCGAATACGTTAAATCCATTGTTTCATCTCCTTATGCTAAAAGTATACCACAGCTTTTCTTTTTTTTCAAGGGGGGTTGAAAAATAGAAAGAATATAGTATAATAAGGATATGACGAAAAAAATAATAATTGCCGGTGCGGGACACGGCGGACTTCTTTGTGCCGTAAAACTTGCACAACACGACTTTGACGTTTTGGTTTTGGAACGAAACGTCCCCGAAACGCTGGGACACGACTGGGAAGATCGGTTTTCCTTTCCCCTTTTGGAACGGTACTTGAACGTTTCCGAAAAAGACTTACCCGTCGGATGTTTTCGCGTGCGCGGAGACTGTACGTTTATCAGTCCCGACAAAACCGCTCATATCGACATCTTCTACGGCGACAGACCGCAAAAAATCATGTGGCGTCAAGCTTTGATCGGATTACTCGTCGACCGAGCCGAAAAAGCCGGCGTACGATTCCTTTTCGGCGAAACCGTTTTATCCCCCGTCGTTCGGGAGAATACCGTATGCGGCGTACGTACCGATAAAGGGGAATACCTCGCCGACCTCGTCGTCGACGCCTGCGGCGTCTTCTCTCCCCTACGCACCCGTCTCCCGTCCGCCTTCGGCATCGAAGCGGAACCGAAAAGCGGGGACTTGTTTTATGCCTACCGCGCCTATTTTGACAAGACGAAAGGGGAGAAACCCACCCTGCCTTTTGAGGTATATCTTTGTCACGAAGGAGAAGCGGGGCTCTCTTGGCTCTGTACCAACGAAAACTCGGTCGACATCTTAATCGGCAGAATCTACCCCCTTTCGCCCGAAAAAGTCCAAAAAGAATTGGATACTTTTCGCCGAGAACACGATTGGGTGGGTGAAAAAATCCTAAACGGCGGTTCTTATGCCGTCCTACCCGTCCGCAAACCTTTGCCTCTCATGGTGGCAAACGGCTACGTCGCCGTCGGTGACAGTGCCTTTATGACCACGCCGCTGAACGGTATGGGTATCGACTTATCCATGCAGGCGGGAGAACTGTTGGCAGACACCCTTCTTGCCGCACCCGATTTTTCGGCGGCATCCCTTTGGCAATACAATCGGCTCTACCATATTCGCTTTGCTTCCGTCCTGCAGAATCTCGGCTTGAAAAACGCCCTCCTGACCATGCCGGAAGGCTATGTGGATTTTCTCTTCAAAAACGGCATCATCCTCGCAGCCGACCTTTCGGGAGAAGGAAAAAACAAAACGCCCGCCATTCTCTTAGGGAAGTTTATTCGAGGCATGCGGAAACCCAAAGCGTTCTTTGCCGTCCTAAAAGGTATCTTTGCGGGCGGAAAAGTGGCTTCGCTCTATGCTAAACCGCCCAAAACTTACTCCCTCCCCGCCATTCAAAAATGGGCGAAAAAAATCGCCGCATACGACGTAACGTACGGCGATTCTTTGTCCGAGTAAAGATTGGAGAATCGTTTCCTCTTTCGGTATACGGATGAAACCGAGAAAAACGAAAAAGCGGATTTTGCGAAAATCATTTTTCTTGTATTTGTTTTCCGCTCCAATGTTCTATTTCTATTTCAAACATTTGAACGGCTTTGCCCGAACGAGCGATTTCTTCTTGAACCGATCGTTCGTTCGGATAGTATTTTCGAGCGAACTTTTCGATAAATTCCCTACGAACTTCTTGATTCTCTATCAATCGGCACTTTCCGAAAACGACAACGCTCTGCACGTACGGTGCCCACGATTCCCCTTGTACGGATTCGTTTCCGAATACCGTAAAGCAAACTTTATCGCATTTTCGGATTGCGTCGACTTTATACCCGATGCGAGCACCATGAAAATAAATTTTTTCCGTTTCTTCACAAAACCAATAGTTTATCGGAACCGCATACGGATACCCGTTTTCCCCGTTTACCGAAAGTACTCCTCTCCGTTCCCGCACAAGTAACCGTTTTACTTCCTCTAAGCCGATTTCATTTTTCTTCTTTCTGATTTCCCGAAACATCGTTTTTCCTTCCGCCGTTTTCAAAGTTTCTTTCCCGTTTCTTCCAAGTAGTACCGACGTTTTCCACGAGAACGAAGCCCGTACTCGATGGCTTTTTGCGGACAAGTACAGATGCACGCCTGACATTGGGTGCAGTTTCCGTTCCACGTCGGCTGACCGTTTTGCATTTTGATATTGGCAAGAGGGCAGACTCTTTCGCATTTTCCGCAACCCGTACAGGATTTTTTCACAAAGAATTTTTTATCGTTTGTCAACACTTTATAAAAAAACGGATTGCTTGCCTTTACGACAAAACCAAAAGGCTCCGTACGAGCGATTTTTTCGCCTTTTTGGATTGTCTCCGCTATTTTATCCATCTTCTTTTCACCGCTTCGGATGATTTTTTCGGCAAGAAATTGCGGGGGTGCCATAAAAAGCGTAATATAGTTTTCCGGCATAATGATTTTTCTTACACCCATAAAGACCAAACCCTTTTCGTCGCAAAGGCGTTTCAACAGTATCGTCGAACCGATTTGGTCGTTACTGATTCCGCACGTCATCACAAAGTAGCAAGGTTTGTGCGGTACGAACTTCCCCTGCCGAATAAAGTTTTCCAACGCCTTCGGGATATAACTTGCGTACGTCGGGCAAACGAAAACGAGCGGAGAATCCGTCGTGTCCTCGTAGGTTTCTCCCGTCCTGATATAATGAGCGGAATTCGTAAACGTATCCCGTAACGCACCGGCAAGCCGAATAGCCAAATGCCGACTGTTGCCCGTACCCGAAAAATAGATGACCATAAAAAACCTCCTTTTTTTCAAAAAAGCCCGACCGCAAACGGTCGGGCTTTCGTATTGTTTTTTTTACAAAGCGTACAATCCGTTAGTCTGCCATCGGCGGCACGTCGATTTCTACGTCGCTAATCGGGAAGGTACAGCAAGGATGCACGTATCCGTAATCCAAGTCGGCAAGTCTTCTGCCGTCCACCGACTTCGGAACGTATACGTCGCCTTTTACCAAACGGGAGTGGCAATAGCCGCAAATTCCGCTTCTGCATTCGCTCGGAGCGGCAATACCCGCTTTTTCCATGGAAACGAGCAAGGTGTCGTTGGCTTTGGCGTCGATTTCAAAGGTTTCGTCGCACATCTTCACCGTCAACTTAAACACGCTGTCTTTGACCGCTTGCGGATAGTCTTCGTTCTTTTCGGGATGATGATATTCTCCGAAAAGTTCGTGACGAACGAACTTTCTGCGAATACCGAGCTTTTCGATTTCTTTATCGAGAGCGTTATACATCGCTTGCGGTCCGCACATAAAGATCGAATAATCGCCCTCCGGTGCGTACTTCTTAATAAGGTCGGCAGTGATGAAACCGCTTTCATAACCTTCGGCTTCTTCGTCGCTCAACACGTTAATAAGTTTGAATTTATCGGTTTTTTGTTCAAGAGCGCGGAATTCATCCAAAAACAAAATATCTTTTTGGGTTCTGGAGCCGTAGAGCAAAGTAAGAGAGCAGTCTTCGTCGCCGTCGGCTATCGCCTTTGCGAGGGAATAGAACGGCGTAATACCGCTTCCGCCGGCAAGACCGATGACCGTCTTTGCGTCACGAAGGGGTTCGTAGGTGAATACACCCAAAGGAGCCGAAGCGTCCAATTCGGTGCCGACCGTCCAGTTATCCAAAACGTAGGCAGAACAAAGTCCGCCGTCCACTCTCTTAACGGTAAGGGTGTATTTGCCTTCCAACGATTCTTTCGGAGAAGACGACAGCGAGTACGGACGAGAAATGCGAGCGTTCCCGACGGTCAGACGCAAGCAAATATATTGTCCTGCCGAAAAGTAAGCCAGTACTTCGGTGCCTTTCTTTTTATCGGGAGCGAACACGAAAGTTTTGACGTCTTTGCCGTGCTCGATAATGTCGGTAACCACCAAGTGTTGCACGACGGGGTGTAATCTGTTTTTAATCTGATTTTGCAAATAAGAATTATTATCGGGAATATCGGCGGTAGAACCGTTTTGAATGGCAACGAACCGCTTCAGCAATCTTTTCGGGAAACCCGTAATATTCATTCCTTTTAACATTGTTTTAGCCATGATTATTTACCCTCCTTTTTGAGTCTTGCCACGACCTGCAAAGCGGCGTCGTGTCCGGTTTGGTACGAGCTGTTATAACCGTCACCGAAGTCGGAGTGTCCGCCGACAAAGGTCAAGCCGGGTATTTTCGGTTCCATTTTAGAACCGACCGAACGAAGCATAACGTTATCCCAGCCGCTCGTTTCATATCCGTAAATGGCACCCTTCGGCGTATTGAGGTATCTCGCAAAGGTAACCGGCGTAGCAATGGCGATTTCTTCGATATGGGACATAATGTCGATGCCCATCGTCTTTTCATAGTCTTCGATATAGTGACGAACAAATTCGTTCTTGAACTTCTTATAGTTCTCCGCCGTAACGTCGGTCGGGAAATCTCCGTCGAACATCGGCAACGTAAAGAACAGCATACAGGTTCCTTTCGGCGAGCAGTCGGGCAGGACTTCGTTCAAGCAGTTGACGATATAATAGTTTTTATCGATGCCGCAACGTTCGTATTGTTCTCGGGTGTTCGAAGTGGTGGTCACGAAAACGGTATAGTCTTTTACGCCCAATTCTTCTTTGGAACAATCCATACCCAAATAGGCGGTAACCATCGACAAGCCGAGTTTACGAGCATTGGTATACTTTACCGAAGTCTTCGGGATGTATTTTTTATCAATCATGTTATAGATGGTATTGGGGATGGCGTTGGAAATGACTTCTTTGGCGTAAACTTCTTTTCCATGCACTTTGACGCCGATTACTCTGCCTTTCTTATCGAAGAGAAGTCCCTGTGCGGGGCTGTTGTACCAAATATCTCCGCCGTTCTCGTAAATGGATTTGCAGACGGCAAGGGATAATTCGTGAGAACGGTGTTGCGGCATGGCAGGTTTGTCGTAGACATACGACCAAACCATGTTGGCAAACTGCATACCGATTAAGTCGTCGGTCGGCACCCCCAAATACGACCAATACGTCTTCAAAATCGCTTGTGCCTTTTTCGGCATCTTCAAGTAATCGAGAAGATAGTCGGTCGAATAACAACCCGCTTTCACGAAGTCGATATAATCGGAAAAGAATTTTACCGGAACGGTAACCGAACCCATATAATCCATCGCATCGGCGGTCATTTTGGCAAGCGTCAAGAATTTTTCCGCACTTTCGCGAGAACCGGGGACGGCTTTTTCCAAAGAATCGACAAAACCTTCCACCCCGCTTTTGACGATGGCGTCGTATCCGTCCTCTCCCTTGTTAATAACGCGGAAAAGGTCGTTATCGTACGACCACTTTATGTCGGCACCCAATCCGTCAAAAAATCTGTACACCATAGCCGGATGTTCTTTCGTACCCACGTAGCAAAGTTCGTGCAAAGACGGCTCAAACTCGAACCGACCTCTCACAAAGCTGGACGCACAACCACCGGGGATATTGTGTTTTTCGAGCAACAACGTCTTTAAGCCGTTTTTGGCACAGTACGCCGCACTCATTAAGCCACCGTTACCGGCACCGATAACGATTACATCATATTTGTTTTGGCTCATATTTACCTCCCTATTCTTGTTTTTTATATATAAATATATATCAAAAGGTAGTATAACATTATTTTATCCTCTTGACAATAATTTTTTGAAAATTTCTTGCAAAGTTTTGTTGCGAAACCTCCCCTCGTAATAAGGCATTAGATTGATACCATCTCTTTGTCGATATGGGGGAAATCAAAGGAAGGCATATCCGTTTCCGTTTTGGCATGGCTTTCCGCAACGCCGGGTTTATCGACGGCAAAGCGATAGACGGTGTCGTAGTGCAGTCCGGCGCAAAGCGTCATGGTGCGTTCGGTATTGTTATAAACTGAGCTCCACAACGTAATAATCGGGTAACCGCGTTTATGGATATAGTCGAGGTGGCAGTTTTCCAAAATCCGCATTGCCTCCCCTTCGGTGACCGTTTTCTTCTCGGCAAGGGTATCCAAAATGTATTGCCTTCTTTCATAGCCGAATCCTTTGGAATTATCTCCGTCCGCTTGGATAAAATAATTGGTCAAACTTTGCGTACCCGACGAGTACGTTATGCGTATCTCGTTCCGCACGTATTCCACAATAACGCTTTTACCGCTTGCATCGGTGATTTGAAAATGATAGTTGCAAAATACCGAATCGTGCATGGCGCAGTTTTCAAAAACCGAAACCGCTTCTTCCACCGTCGCACAAGTGTCCAGCACCGCCCGAATGACGGTCGTCGTCGTTTGCGGCGTGCGTACCCGTTTTTGATTGGTCGGTTTGGTTTTTATCTCCAATACCGCTATCGCCAAGCCTTTTTCGTTAATACCGTCCATACAAACGTACGGCGCAAGAAGCAACCTTCCCGCCCCTTTTTTGTCGGCTTTTCGTATGTTCTTTTTCCCGAAAAGCATAAACGTCGCATTGGCGACGGCTACGCTTTTATACCCCTTTTCGGGACTTGTCCAAACCACCAACAAAGGCGCGTCCATATAGTCGAAGTTCCTACCCATAACGAATTGCCCGTTCGGGGTTCTGCCGTTAAAAGAGGAACAGGCAAACGACCTCTTCTGCCGTCCCATCTCCCGCAAGACGAATCCGAGCAACCCGCCGATAGAACGAACTCCCTTTTGTAAAACTCTTTCCAACCCGTACCCGTTACGGTACACGAGGGTATAAACGGTATCGTCGATTCGACGAAAAGAGCGTACGGTTTCTTCCTGCTCAGTCGTCCTTTTCATTCCTTTTCTCCTGCGTATAAACTTCTTGAACGGCATAAAACGCCGCCTTCTTTTCTCGTCTGTCACTGACTAAACCTTTGTTACATTTCCCGCCTACGCGATGATAAAACTCTATCGGATCGATGCGACAATCGCAAAACTGCCACACGAATACACCGACGATTTCGGGAACCGACATGTAGTATCGAGCATTCTCCCGTAAGACTTTTGCCTGATACTCCTCGCTCCACTCCTCGGGTACGTCGCTGTGAAAACCGTACAGTCCCGAAGCACCGAACTCGCTGATAAGGACGGGTTTGCCTCTGCCGCCCGCCTCCCGTATCCGCGCATAAACCTGCGGAAACATATCGCAAGGTTTCCGTTCGTCCTGCCACCCGTAATAGAGATTCAACGAAACCACGTCCGCCAAGTCGAAACAACGGGAAGTAAACGGACGACAGCTTGCAAAGGTTACCGGACGGGAAGCGTCTAAACTTTTCAGTTGCGCTATATGCTTTTTATAGATTCTTCTTCCCAACCGCGTCGTATCGGAACACTCGTTTAGGCATCCCCAAATCACGATAGAAGGATGCCCGATATGCCATTTCATCATTTCTTCGCCACAGTCGAAAAGCTGCTTTTCGAAAAGAGGATGGTACATTTTTTTGACGTCGAAGCCTCTCGTATGGGTTTCTTCCCAAACGAGAAAACCCATTTCGTCGCAAGCGTCCAAAAACAAACTCGAATTGGGATAATGGCTTGTCCGTATGGCATTCACGCCCAATTCTTTCAGAAGTGCCAAATCTTTTTGCATGCCCTCCAAGGGAACGGCAGAACCGCTTGTTCCGTAGCTTTCGTGCCGATTGACACCTTTCAAAAAGTATTTTTTACCGTTGACGTACACGCCGTCGACACGTGTTTCCACCGTACGAAAACCCGTCCTTTCGACGAGGTCGTCCACCGCCGTATCGCCCTGCCGCAGCTCGAAACGAACCTCGTACAAAACGGGATTTTCGGGGCTCCAAGCCCGGACGCCTTCCAAATAAAATATCCGCTTTTCGGGGAAGGCGTTCAGCCTTCCCAACGGGAAATTTTTGCCGTCACAGAGGGCAAAAATTTCCCCCTGTCCCTCCCCCCTTATTTCACAGGACAATCCCCATCCTTTCTCGGTACGGAAAGGCACGAGACCGACCGCATCGATATAGCTATCCGCTATATATTCCATTTGACAATCTCGGATGATACCGCCGTAGGAATAATAATCGTTGGGGACGTGCAGAGCCGAACGGAAACCGTATCGATTGTTTACTTCCACTTCCAAAAGATGTTTACCCGCCTCCACGACGTCGGTGGTACAGGCAAAAGGGGTAAACGCGTTATAGTGTTTTCCGATGATTTTTCCGTCCAAACGGACGGTGGCGAAAAAGCTGACGCCTTCGAAATAGAACCGCAATCTTGTCTTCGGCGTTTCCACCGTTTTGCTATATACCACCGTTCCTTTGTAGGTAGACAGTTGCGGATATCGTTCCCAAACGGAAGGAACGGCAGTATCGCACTCGAAGCGGTTTTTTGCCTTCATGTGCCACGTTCCGCTTAACGGTACGACCGGTCTTACCGTATGGGTTTGAAAAAGTCTGGTTCCGCAATGCATCTTATTCCTCATACTTTTGCAGTACAAACGCAAAATTATTATCGGGTGCGCCCTCGTCGTTCAAAAGTCCGTCGGTAAAGTTTTCGATAAATGCGTCGATGATATTACTCAAATGAATATATACCTTGTCGTCTTCTTCGAATTCCGAATAATCGAGATAATCGCCGTATCCGTCCGCCAACAACACGTCGGTATACTGTGTAACGGCGGGAAGTTCAAGGATCTCTAAAAGTCCGCCGTCGACAATACCGTCCAACAACGCCTTGATGGTCGAGGCGTTGTTTGTGGCGTCCGATAATTCGATTTTGAGCTTTTCAATAAAACCGATTTTTGCAATAACGGGGATTTCTCCGATAATGCCGAGTAAATCGTTTTTACAGACTTCCAATTTTCCTTCGGTATATAATTTTTCCAAATCGCCGGAAATATCGTATGCCGAAATATCCTCGTTGCATGCGTGAATCCGTTCGGTCAAACGAAAGTCGCTCAACGTCCGTACGGCGGTGTAAACGGCGTATTTCAACAAAGCAAGATGGTCGTCCCCTTCCTCCAATTTTTCGTCCCCGCCAAAGTTCTTTTTGACGAAGTATACGACGACGCTGCAAACGGTATCGCAATCGTCCACGACGGGAATATCTATACCGTACTCCGAACATATCGACTTCAAATTCTTTTGACCGGAATACAGCGGCATATAGAAGAAATCGGAAGCCGCTTTCGATAGGTCGAGGAAGAGTTGATTAGCGTCTTCGGTGCCTTCCGCACCCAGCATTGCCAAGATTTCATCCCAATCCACTTTTTCATAGTAATGGGTACCGAACGCCGTATTTTCGTACTCCAAAACGTATTGTTGCAGGTTCGAAACGATTTCCTGTCTTTCCTCCTGCGAATAGAATGCGGGGATATAATCGGGATTGACGGAAGGGATGCTTTCGGTAGTAATGCGAACCTCTTTTCCGTCGTCCGTAAAGGTACGAACGGGTAACGTGGTAAAGGTTAAAGAACCCGTTTCCACCTCGTAGAAGGTGTAGTCTTCGTGCGTATACGTAGCGATATCCTGTTGATGCACGTGTCCGCAAAAACCGAACGAAACGTCGTAGTCTTCCAACACCTGCAAAAATTCTTCTCGTCTGTTGATATAGGTAAATTGTCCCGCTAAATCGCCGACGTGCGAAAGGACGGGAAAGTGCGTAATCAAGAAGGGTTCTTTACCGTCCGAACGACATTGAAGCAGTTGAAAGTACAACCAGTCCAACAATTCGTCGGTTACGTCGGGCAAGTGCCGTCCCTCGAGGGAGCCGTCCTCTTCGAGGGTATAATGTGCGGTATCCACCGCAATTAACCGATATTTCTCATTCAGTTCCGCCGTATACGAAAGGGTGTTTTCGTCCCGTTCCAATGCTTCGTTATAACCGAAATCGGCGTAGATTTCGGCAAATTCTTCGGGCGAAACGTTGTCGATACTTTCGCTTATTTCCTTTTTATAGGACTTGGAATAATTGTTTATATCATGGTTTCCGTTGATGACGAAACACTTTTTTCCCGCCTGTTCCGCGCGAGCAAGCTGTCGAGCGACCTCTTGGTGCGCCACTTTGGCACCGTCGTCGGTCAAGTCGCCGGTGATAATCAGTACCGGACTGTCGCTTGCGATAAAGTTATCGATTGCCGTCCGAAACAGTGCTTCGGTTAAGCCGAAAACCTTTTCGTTTTTCCTGACCTTTTCATACAAACTTGCCGTCATCGTATCCCCGTACTGCTCCGAACTCACGATATGAATATCGGAAAAAACGGTGAAATTCGTTTGTTCCGCCTTGTCGTTACATCCCGATAACGTACAAACCGACAGTATGCCGATAAGCGTCACCAAAACCATCATAACCATACATCTTTTTTTCATGTTTACCTCCGCGTTGCGATACTATTAAGAATAATACCATATAAACGCCGTAAAATCAATATTGGGTATTGAAAAAATCCATACTTTTTGTTATACTTATCTCATTCTTTACTTATGAGGTTTTTATTATGTCCTTCGTCGATTTTTTAAGAATGTTCTTCGGTTGGGAAGACAACCGCGAAGCCGCCGGCTTTTTGTCCTGGAAACACTTGCTTTTCGTTACCGTTTATATTGCGATAGCCACCGTTCTTGCCGTTTTTCTTGCCAAAAAGCATAAAAACGGAACCGAAAAAGAAAAACTGCGGGTTTTGAAAATCGCTTCCGTCGTCATGTTATCGTGCGAAGCACTCAAAATCGTCATCATTTCCGTTCGTTCTCAAGACGCCCTCGCCTTTCTCGGTATGTTGCCCTTATTCTTATGCAGCATCCACCTCTTTTCCATTGCTTTGGGTGCATTTACCAAAGGCGTGGTGCAAGAAGCGGCGTTGACGTTCTTGTACGTCTTCGGTATCCTCAGCAGCCTCGCCGGAACCTATCTTGCCGGAAACTATTTCGGAAGCAGTGCCGTTTTCAGTTTTGACTTAATGGTAAGCGTCACCACGCACACCATTTCCGGTTTTTCTTCTCTCTACCTTATCTTGGTGGGACTCATCAAAATCGACAAGAAAAAGGTCATCGAATGCGCCGCCATTCTCTTTGTGTTCACCATTCTCGCCCACCTCGCCAACGTTCTTTTGGAACCCACTTCCTACGAAAGCAACTATATGTTCCTGTCCCGTTCTTCGGGTACGCCCTTTGCCATCGTAGACACCATGGTCGGCGGCAACAAGGTTCTTTACGGCGTCATGGTCGCTCTTTTGCAATACGCCTATATGTTTGCCTTCTTGGGCGTTTACTTCCTCATTAAAAAATTACAGGCAAAGAAAAAAGTCGCATAACCTACCCCTCTCTGCGTCGCCAAAGCCGTCCGAAATACGAACGGCTTTTTGTTTTAACGTATTTTGTCAATATGGAACATATAAACATATTATCCTATGCGCATGCCGAAGAATTCCGAACTTGGCTCGCCGAACACGCCCAAACCGAAAAAGAATGTTGGCTTGTTTTACAACGGGGAAAGCCCGTCGATACCAATGTTTTTTATTATTTGGACGCCGTCGAAGAAGCCCTTTGCTTCGGATGGATTGACGGCACGCTCGGGTTGGTAAACGGCGTTCGGATGCAACGTTTTTCTCCGAGAAGGGAGGGTTCCGCTTGGACGGAACTCAATAAAGAGCGGGCAAGACGCTTGGAAAAAACGGGGCGTATGACGGCGTACGGAAGGAGGGTTCTGCCCAACCTTTCGATGCCGTTCGTCCTGCATCCCGTCATCGAACAAAAAATTCGGGCGGAAAACCTTTGGGAAACCTTTCTTGCCTTTCCGCCTCTCTACCAACGGGTACGCGGTTACAACCTCGCCTTTTCTTTGACAAAATTGCCGGACTCCTTTCCGAAAGCGTGGGAAAACTTTGTCAAACACACCCGAAACGGGGAAACCTACGGGGAGTGGAACGACTACGGCAGACTGCTTTCTTACTGAAACTTCGTCGCCAAACGGCGACCGACGGAGCGAATCCTTCGCTCCGTAAAAAAGGTGCGGGGAGACACATTCTCCCCGCACCCCTTTTGTTTTCGGAAGAGGGGTTTTGGGGAGGAAACCTTTTTCAAAAGGGTTCCTCCCCGCACCCCTACTCTTCCGTTTCCTCCATAAGTTGCGTCCATTCTTCCAGCAAAGGTGCTTCCTCCGCCTCCAATTTTTGTATTTCCAGATTGATTTCCTCGATTTTTTTATAATCGGTATAAACGGAAGCGTCTTCGCTGATTCTTCTTTCCAATACACTCTTTTTTTGGTCAAAAGCCGCTATTTTCCCCTCCAAAACCCCTATTCTATGCAACTTCTTTTTACGTTCGTTCTCGGCGGAAAGGGGTTTTTCTTTTTTTACGACCTCTCTTTTTTCTTCAACCGTTTCTTCGGTGGGACGGATTTCTTCATATTCATGATACCGGCAATCATACAAATTCAAATTTCCGTTCTCAAATACGGTGATTCTGTCACAAACCATATCAATAAAATATCGGTCGTGCGAAACGGTGATGACCGTTCCTTTATAGGCGGCAAGCATACTTTCCAAGGTATCTTTGCCGATGATGTCCATGTGGTTGGTCGGTTCGTCCAAAACGAGAACGTTCGGTTTGTTTTTGAAGATTTTGCAGAGAGCAAGCCGCACTTTTTCTCCGCCCGACAATTCGTCGACCGTCTTAAAAACGTCTTCTCCCGAAAATAAAAACGCCCCCAACGAACTTCGGACTTCCTCGTCGGTCAATAAAGGGAAAGCGTCGTGAAAAAACTCAAATACCGTCAGCGGAGAAGAATTTTGCGTCAAGGTTTGATCAAAATACCCTACGTCGGCATGCAAACCGAATTTTGCAAACCCCGAAAGCGGAGGTATGCTTTTCATCAAAGTGCGGATTAGCGTGGATTTTCCGCACCCGTTTCTGCCGATGATTCCCAATTTTTGTCCCCGTTTGATAACGGTATCGATAGTACCGAGCGGTTCGGTATAACCAAAAACAAGCTTGTCGAAAACCACCGTTTTTTCCACCGTTTCTTCGGTGGGTTGAAAGGAAACCCGAAAGGTAGCGTTATCATAACCTACGGGGGTATTGACGGCGCCGATTCGCTCGATTTGTTTGAGTTTCGCCTGCGCCATAGCCGCTTTATGGGCTTTGTAACGAAATCGCTCCACCAAAGCGGACAGACGCTCGATTTCCTTTTTCCGAGCCATGCTGTCTTTTAAGGCTTTTTCGTAGTTTTCTTTCTTTTGTTTCACGAATGCGGTATAGTTTCCCATGTATTTTTTGGTTTCTCCGTATTCGATTTCATAGACGATACGGACGGTTTTATCCAAAAACATACGGTCGTGCGAAACGATAATACAGGCGTTTTTATACTCTTGCAAATAGTTTTCCAACCATTCGATGGCTTCCAAATCCAGATGATTGGTCGGTTCGTCCAATAAAAGCACTTCGGGTTTGGACAGTAGCAACGTCAAAAGAGATACTTTCGTCCGCTGTCCGCCCGAAAAAGCACATAGCGGTTTTTTCAGATCCTCGGTAGAAAAACCGAATTTTTTGACGGCGGTCAGGTATTCTTTTTTATAGGTATAGCCGCCCAATCGTTCATAATCCTCGTGTAAACGGGAATACGTATGCACCGCATTTTCGTCCTTTTCCATTTTGCAAAGGTACGTTTCCATCTGTTCTTCTATATCCGTCAAGGTGCGATACGCCGAAAGGATTTCTTCTTCCATCGTCCTTTTTTCGGTGCTGTCAAAGGCCTGTTTTAAGTGCCCGATAACGGGATTCCCGCTTTTGTAAAATCCGAAAGTCTGCTCTCCCGTCCCTTCTACAAGTTCCACTTCTCCCGTCAACGCTTTCAAAAGGGTGGTTTTTCCGCAGCCGTTTCTACCCACAACGGCTATTTTTTCGCCGTCGTGAACGGTAAAATCTATTTGCGAAAGAATGGGTTCGCCGTCATACTCGACGCAACCGTTACAGATGGATATTTGCATATTTTCCTACTTTTTTAATATGAATTTTTCTATACCTTGACAAACGCCGATATACTTTTTCGTCGCGGTAAAGGTAGCGACTTTTTGTAACGATTCGGGAGCACCGTACATGGCTACCGACTTGCCCGCAACCTGCAACATGGCGATGTCGTTATTGTTGTCCCCGAAAGCGACGGTATCCTCAACGGGAACGTTCAGATATGCGCATACACGCCGTATTCCGTCGGCTTTGGTACAACCTTTTTGAAATAAATCTGCGTAATTGTGCATTCGATAGCACTCCGAAAACGGTAGACTTTCGTCAAGAATTTCTTGCGAAACGTTCCGACGGTATTCCAGTTTATGAATATGGAAAGTTTTTCTTCTCTCCCAAACTTCGGCTACGTTCTTCACCGCGTTACGCCGCTCTGCAAACAGAAAAAAACTATCCTCCGAGCCGTCAAAAGCCATGGGAATCCTGTGTTTTTCGGCTATTTTCAAAATGCCTTCTAAACATTTTTCGTCAAAAGTCTGTTCAAAAATAACTTTTCCGTTTACTTCTATATAAGCACCGGCACACACCAAACCGTCCCACCGAATATGCCGAAAAACCGGCTTCGGTATAGAAGGTTTGGAACGTCCTGTGTTCAAAAACACAAGATTTCCTTCCTTTTGTGCCGTTTTTATGGCACGAATCACCCGTATCGGCATCCACCGATGCCGATATAAAATGGTTCCGTCAATGTCAAAAAATAATATTTTCATTCCTTTTTTCCTGCCAAAGCCTTTGCTTCTTCTTCTCTCTTTTTACAGATTTCCGACCATTTCGGCAAATGCACCAAAGAAGCGTTTAATTCCTGCATGGCTTTCGGAATATCGATTTTTTGCGGACAAACCCTTGCGCACGCACCGCAACCGATACAAGCGGAAGGATGTTTTTCGGGCGGCAAAGCCTCCATCTGCATGGAAGCCGTCAATCCCCCTTCGTAGCCAAACCGAATATCGTTATACGATTTTATCAAATTCGGAATATCCAATCCCGCCGGGCAACCGTCCACGCAGTACCGACAGGCGGTACAAGGCAAAGAGTTTTTCATCCCTTCGGCAAGTTGCAACAACAGTTCTCTTTCGCTCGCATCGAGCTCCCTCCGTTCGGAAAACGTCCGTACGTTTTCTTCCACCTGCCTCTCCTCCGACATACCGCTCAGCGTTACGATAACGTTCGGCAAACCCTGCAAAAAGCGGAATGCCCAAGACGGATTGCTCCAATCGGGACGTACGGCACGCAGTTTTTCTTCTTCCGACTTTTGCAAGGCGGCAAGACGCCCGCCTCGGACGGGTTCCATAACCCAAACGGGTATTCCCTGTTCGGTCAAAAAATCGTATTTTTCTTTTCCTTCTTGCAAAGTCCAATCCAAATAATTGAGCTGTATTTGACAAAATTCCATTAAATTCGGATATTTTCGGACAAATTCTCGAATGTTATCCGGTCTTCCGTGCGTGGAAAAGCCGAGATGTTTGATTCTGCCTTTTTCTTTTTGCCGTAGAAAATAGTCGACGATGCCCCAGCGTTTATCGTTATAGACGTCTATGGATTTTTCATAGACGTTATGTAGCAGATAAAAGTCGAAATACTCCACGCCGCACTTTTGCAGTTGTCTCTCAAAAACCTCTTCGGGATGATAGGATGCGGCAATCTGATGCCCCGGATATTTGGTGGCAAGATAAAAAGACTCTCTGTCCGCCTTTTTCAAAATTTTACCGGTAACAATCTCGGAATATCCCCCATGATAAGGAAAAGCGGTGTCAAAATAGTTGACACCGTATTCCAAAGCGTACCGAAACATTCTTTCCGTTCTTTCTTCGTCGATTCGTCCGTTTTCCGAAAGGGGTAAACGCATCGTACCGAAGCCGAGTGCGGAAATTTTCTTTCCTTGAAACTCGTTATAATACATGGATTTTCCCTTTATTCCTCGTGCGGAAGGGTACTTCCGCCGTACGGCATAACGTATACCGTACTGTCTTCGCCAAGCACTCTCGTCGCTTCTTCAAAAGCTGTTTTTACGTCCTTAAAGGGCGTAAATCCCATTTTTTCGACAATTTTATCGGCAAAAGAGCTGACAAAAAATATTCGACAACGTTGCATAACCAAGGCGATTGCCGCCGCTTTATGCCCCCCGAGTACAAAGTTTTTACGAATCTCGACGGGCATTTCTTCGGCAGTTTTCTGCGTCATCCATTCTTCAAACAGAGCCGAACCGAACCCTTCTCCGCATTCGGCAAGCCAAATAAGGATGCCCCCGTCTCGAACGGCGTGTTTGGCGTTATCCAAAGCTTTCTGCGCCTGATACATGTTTTGGTCTTTCGGGTAGCCACCCGCACTGACCACCACGATGTCGGCACGTTGTCGGATTTCTATTTTATACAGTTGGTCTAAAAATTTACAACCTTCTCGATGTGCCGAAATATAATCGCCGGCAACGCAACGAATAATCTGTTTATGCTCATCCAAAACCACGTTGACGATATAATCAATCGGCAACAGTTTTTCGCAAACCTCGTCGATGTCCTTACGGACGGGACTGTTCAAGTTCCCCGCATACGCTTCGCCGTCCACCATCATGGAGTGATTCTGCCGAATGGCTTCTCTCGTGGAAACGCCGGGCATGATTGCCTTACTGCCCCCACTGTAACCGGCAAAATAATGATACTCGATATTGCCCATGCAAATACGAAAATCGGCTTCCACAACGGGCGTAAATACCGATACTTCGGTGCCTTTTTGGGTTTTTCCCAAATACGTCACTTGCCGTTCCGAACTGTCCAAACATCGGAATTTTCGATAAATATCTTCCCCGACAAGGCGTATTTTTTCCTCCTCGGTATGGGCACGATGGCTACCTAAGGCAAAGACGATAAAAATATCTTCTTCTCGTATGCCGCCTTGCACCAATCTTTTTATCACCGAAGGTAAAACTGATTTTGAAGGCATGGGACGCGTTATATCGCTGGTGACGATACAAACTTTTTGTCCCGCTTTGACACAGTTTTCCAAAAGCGGCTTTCCGATAGGCGCGTTTAATCCCCGCTCCACCTCCGCTGTTCCACATGAAACAATTTCTACATGGTTCGGCGTAAGAACGCCCAAAAGTCTCTCTTGCGAACAGGAAAAGCAAACCTCTTGTTTTCCGTAATGTAATTCCGTTTCCATACGCATTATTTTGCAGTCAACATGGCTTGCACGAGGGGCAGAACTTTTCCGCTGAGGAATCGAACCATAGCACCGCCCGCCGTACAGACGTAACCGATTTTTTCGGTATCAATAAATTTCGATGCCGCACTGACGGTATCGCCGCCGCCGATGACGGTATATGCTTCCGTCGTTTCAATGGCTTTCCAAACCTGTTCGGTTCCGTACGCAAAGAGCGGATTTTCATAGACGCCCGCAGGTCCGTTGGTAAACACCGTCTTGGCTTTTTGGATTTCTTCGGCAAAGATTTTTGCCGTTTTGTGTCCGATATCTAAAAAGGATGCGTCGTTTAACGGCAAATCTTTTACGTCGATTTCTGCCCGTTTCCCGTCCTTTTCATACGCAAAATCGACAGGAAGAACAAATTTTTCACCGTAGAGTGCCAATAATTCTTTGGCAGGTTCTACAAACGCAAGCAAATCTTTGCCGGCGAGCCACTTTTCGTAGGCTTCGCCCACCTTGACGCCCGCGGCGACGTGCATAATGACGCCGGTTACGCCGCAAGCTAAGATTTTGTCCGCCGTACCCTTCTCCAAAACCTGTTTCATCATCCCGAAAGCGTCGGAGATTTTGGCTCCGCCCAATACGAACAAACAAGGTTTTTCGGCTTCCGTCATCACCTTATAGAGGGCTTCGTATTCATGGAAAAACAGAGGCCCCGCATAGGAAGGCATAAGCTTTTGAAACGCCACCATGCTGGGGCAGTTTCGATGAGCGGCACTGAATGCGTCGTTGACGTACAAGTCGAACAACGGGGCAAGTCGCCGCACCAAATAGGTGGACTGCATAGCTTCCGCCGTCAATTTGACGTCCTTTTCGAACGTGGAAACCTCTTCGGTCAAGTATCGAAGATTGCCGAGCAAAACCGCTTCTCCTCTCCGCAAAGAACGGACGCTTTCCAGAGCGGCATCCCCGCAAACGTCGTCGATATAACGAACGGGATACCCGCTCAATTCGGAGAGAATTTTTGCGTGTTCCGCCAAAGGAATCAGATTTTGATAGTCAAGTGTATCCCCTTGATGGGCAATAATAGCCACTTTTGCACCGTTTTCAAGCAAATATTGCAAAGTCGGCACGGTTTTCTTCAAACGATTTTTACTGACGATTTTTTGATTCTCGTCAATCGGCGAATTGATGTCGGGACGGAACAAAACGAATTTGTCCGCCACGTCTACGCCGATAATATTTTTGATAGGAAGTGCCATGGTTATTTCTTAAAGCAAGTCTTCCACTTGCCGATTCCGAGATATTCGTTGGTTTTTGCCGTTGCTTCCGCTCCCGTCGTCTGCATGCTCATGCAAGCACGAATACCGTCGATGGTTTCGGGGATGGTGACGGCTTCCTGCGGAATGTTGATGGCGTACATGATGGAATCACCCGTTTCCACGATGCTGTCTTCCCAAAGAGCAATTTCGTACATATCGCCGCGCGGATTACCGAGGTCGCGGGCATACTTAAAGAGGGAAGCGTTCCCTTTGAATCCTTCGTCGGTGCTGACCACACGAATACGAGGATGCGACTTAAAGGCTTCTAAAGCCATTTCTTTGGTAATCTTTTGTTTTCCGGTGGCTACGACGGTGATGATATGCCCATGCGTAATCGGGGTATGTACCAAAATACCGGTTGCCTCCACGTGCGGCATGATAGTCATAAGGTCGAGAGCCTGATGAGAAGGTGCCTTATCGATTTGGAGAGCGTTGGTCAAACCTCTGTGGTAATCGCCGGGATCCGCCACACGGCGAATAATGGTGATAGCGACTCTGTCAATACCGAATTTTCTGTCCAAACAGTCGACGCTGCGAATCAATCCCGTCGTATTGCAACTGGTCAATTTCAAATACCGTTTGTCGATGCCCGCTTCGTAGTTGGCATAGCCATGGAAGAATACGTCGGCAATGCTGTTCTTTTCGCCGCCTTGGAAAATGGCTCTTACGTTATATTTGTCGTAAATCTCTTTGTTCTTGGCACCGATACCGCCGGGTGCGGAATCCAAAACAACGTCTACTTTTTGAATAAGGTCGATTAAAGAACCTTTAACGGGAATACCCAATTCATCGAATTCCCCTTTCTTCTCCATATCTACGAGATAAAGGTCATACGGCATCCCTTTTTCGAAAAGTGCCCGAATGGCAAGGGTGGGAGCGAGGTCGGCTACGCCGACAAGTTCCATGTCGCCTTGACGGAACACGCCGTCGGCAAGTCTTTGTCCGATTGTACCGTAGCCTACTACGGCTACTTTAACTTTTTTCATAATGAAATAACCTTCCTTTTTTATTTTGGTCGGGATTGTCCCCGTACTTTTATAGTATATATATACTATAATACGATTTTTGAAAATGTCAAGCCTTTTTCTTTTTTCCTTCTCTTTCTTCCGCTTCCGAAGGTGGGGTGCGGGGAGCACATCTCCCCGCAAGCCCTTTTGAAGGTGGGGGAAAAGGGGGCGGAAACTTTTGGCAAAAGTTTCCGCCCCCTTCCGTTGTTCCGGTTATTCTCCGTCAAACTCGGCTCCGCCTTTTTGGAACCACTTATCTTTTAAGGTATAGTGGTTCAGTTCTTCCGGCGTTTCCCCTTCCTCCGTCCTTCGTTTTCGGACGGGCTTTGCGGGGATGCCGGCGACGACGGTAAAGTCGTCTACGTCTTTGGTGACGACGGCTCCGGTCGCCACAATGGCACCCTTGCCGATATGTACACCGGCAAGAACGGTACTTGCGGTATAGATTTTTGCATATTCTCCGATTTCCACCCCGTTATACGTCCTTATCATGTGGTCACTTTCGGAGTGTCCGTGCGTAAATATTTTGGCGTATTCGGTCATCATGGAATAATCCCCGAACTTGACGCCGCCTTTGGCGTCTATATAACAACAATGATTCCATGCGACGTTATCGCCGACTTCAATCAAGTTTCCGAAATTAAATCTCGTACCCTCGTTGGCAATAAAACCGTCTCCGCATTTTTTGAACAGCTTTTTTGCAAGGATTCTGCGAAACGGAATGCTGAACGCACAGTTGATACCGAGCGGCACGCGATCAATCAACTCCCACAAAATATGCAGATACCGCTGTTCTTGCGTGTAAGGATATTCCTCGGCACGAGGGAGATAATCGTTCCAAAGCCGAAAGCTCTCGATTTCTTCCTTTTCGCAGGAAAAACCGATTAAACGCAAAACTTCCGTCATGCTGTCGGTGGTTAAACCTTCCTTCACGAATTGTTGAATTCTTTGCAGTTTTTCGTCTGTACTACCCATTTTTTCCTTAAAACAGTTTCCAAACCATAACGCCATGCGCCGGAACGTTGGCTTCCAAAGTTTTTCCCGTCGTCGTTTCTTCCGTCCACTCGTTACGAACGGTATATTCCTCTTTGGCGAGGCTTGCGACGTATTCTTCTTTGCTTAACTCGGAAAGGTCGAAAGAAAATTTCTGAGATTTGTTCTTCTTGTTCAACACAAGGAGTGCAATGGAGCCATCCGACAAAGGACGTACCAAAACGTCGAATTTACCCGTTTGTATACGTTTTGCCTGTTTTCCGAGCGTATCTTGGTCGATAGCAATCAGATTCTTATTCAAAATAATATCCAAATGTTCTTGCTTCATGGTGGTGACGTCGTTACCGAGCAACAGCGGAGCCGCCATCATGCACCATAAAGAAAAGTGCGCTCTGTTTTCGTCCAACGTCAAGTCGCCGTTACCGACTTCCAACATATCGGGATCGTTCCAGTGTCCCGAAGACGCGTACGCATATAACTTAACGTTGATTTCGTACAACCGCATGATGCTTTTCCACGTCCACGAAATATCGCCGGTGGTTCTCCAAAGGTTGGCTACCCCGCTCCCCCATTCCCAAGGCTTATTTCTGCCCCATTCACAAACGGAAAACGCAATCGGCTTCTTTTGTACACCCGTTTCCGCCGAAACGTTTTGTACGGCGGCTATCAAAGCGTTACTCATGGTCAAATAGTTTATCATGGCACTGTCGGCACGATTCCCGATAGGGTTGAAAATACGGATGGTATTGTTGCCTTTCTTGAATTTCACAAGGAACCGAACGGGCGGCACGTGGCAGGGACGTCTGGTTTTTCCGGGTTCGAAGAACATCGGCTCACCGTCGTTGACAATCATCCCTCCCATGATTTCGAAGGGAATCAAATCGGAAATCACCCGAACGGGATAACGATGATGAACGGTAACGTAGTACTCTCCCTCTTTTTCCGCTTGATACAGGAAAGTAGCACTCCCCTTGTTGGCGTCCAATCCGACGATAACCGGACTCTTTTTGTTATGTTCGGGCATGCAACCATGATAATTGTTGATTCTCTTGGCTAATTTTGCCGTACCTTCCAATAACGCTTTTTCGGCACCGATAATCGTTTCTTCGTCGCTCCCCTTCTCGGTGACGCCGATACAGAAAATCTGCGGCCCCCGTCGGGTAGACATTTTGTGATAGCAATAGTCATATTTTAAGTATTCGATACCCCACCTTGCGAATTGACAGGCATCCATGTATTCTTTTCCGAGAGAAGCGGGCAAACCTTGACAGGTCATCGTGCCGTTACTGGAATAAATACCTACTTTGAAACCGATTTCGTTTATTTTTTGCACAAAACTTTGCATACCGTTCGGAAAACGGACGGGATCGGCTTGCAATTTGCCGTCGGGATCTCTCTTATCGTCCTCCCAATAATCGTCCAAATTCAAAAACGAATAGCCGGCATCCAATAAGCCTTTTTCTCGAATGGCTTTCGCCATTTCGATAAACATCTTTTCGTTAATGTTGTGCTTAAAATAGTTCCAACTGTTCCAACCCATCGGCGGAGCGAGCAGAAGCCCGTTATCCATCGGTTCGGTACGGTAAATGTCGGTTACGTTTTGTTTGTACATAAATTTGCTTTTAATTTTACAAGCAGGACAAGTCATAAATGTTATACTCCTCGGTATTGATTGTTATTATTATGCCATAAATCCCCGAAAAAAGCAAGTCCCGGTTTTGAAAGCCGTTGGAGAAGAATCGTTTTCAAAATCGGCTTTTGCCGCCTTTTACGGATTATTGCGCTTGCTTATCTTCGAAAATTGATACGGGTTCGGCAAAAGAACCGTAAAAGAATCCCTCTACGACGCGTACCAAACAAGCGTTGAGCTTTTCAACGGTAACGTCGGGAATTTCGGGATCGAGGTGACTGCCGCCGATACCCGAGTGGTCGGTTATATATATGGACGTGCCACCCGTCGTGATAGCCGATTGACGAGCAAGATATTCCGTCAACGCGTCACTGCTGCTGGCAAGAATGGGACAAATACGAATACCCTTTTCTGTGGCTGCGTCCACCGCCTTTTTGTAGGTGGTTTTGTTCTTTTCGGCACTATGCGGAGGGGCGTCGTGCAAGTGAAAAATCAGCTTCGTGCCGCCCGACCACTGTTTCTCGGTCGCAAGAGCAAGCGCCTCGTCGACCGCTTCTTCATAGTCGCCGCCGCCCGTAGCCTCTTTGGATTTTAAGAATTGTTGTTGCTTATCGTACCCCGTCTTGTCTTTGATGTCGACGAAATCGGAATAAGCGAATTTTTCATCGTCACCGTCGTCCCGATAAAAGAGAAAGGCAAGATTGACGTCGGCATTGGTACGGGACGCAATCGTTTGTATGACGTCGGCAAGTTCGGCTTGCAAATATTCCATTTCGTCCCCCATCGAACCGGTTGCGTCGATGACGAACATGATTTCCAAAAGGTTGCTTTTCTTTTTCCCTTCGCTCGTCTGCACGACGACGTCCTTGTTGTCTTCGTCAAACGTGCCTTCGCCGATAGCCTCTCCGCCGGCTGCAAAAACGGTTATCGTCCCTTCCGTAAAAGAAGGAAACAAATACGCCACACCCGCGTTATCGGTTACCGCCGTATAGGTTTCTCCCGATTCACTCTCCGCCGTCAGTTTTACGTTCGGCACTTTTTCTTCCTCGCACAAAACGGTGACTCGGATGCGGTTCAACGAAGTAAAGCCCCAAAGATCGCCTTTGTTCACCCGTTCCAACCACTTTCCGTCCGTTTCCTGCCCTTTCTGAAAAAGTAAACGATAATCGGCGTAATGCTCGTTATCGTTCCACTCGAAACAAGTAATCTGTCCGGCGACGATTTCCCGCTCGGCGGATTCTTCGGTTTCACTTGTCGAAGAAGTAGCCTTTTCGGAAGTTATTTCCATGTATTCCCCGTAATCGTACAGACCGTCGATTTCCGAATCGGAATAAAACACATACCTGCCTATACTTCCGTCCCCCGTCAAATCATAGGTTTTGCCACAAGCCGAAAGAGCAAACAAACACAGACAGAGCGTCAACAAGAATAAAAATCTTTTTTTGTTCATACTATCCTCCATAACCTTATTATAACGAATAACCCGTTTTCTGTCAATACGCAAAGATTTTTGAGCAATCGGACTTCCTTGGTATAAAAAAACAAAACGGAACCATACTGATACCATGGAAACGAATCTTATACAAAACGATAAGAGGAGTACGATTCTTTTCGTGCTGGGCATCCTTGCCTTTGTCGCAACCGTCGTACTCTTTATCATCGGATATCCCGCCGTCGGCGGAATCTCCATCGCCACCCTTTGCGTAGGCGGTTTGGCTATGGTACATTTCTTGATTGCCTGCCACGCCCGAAACGGTTGGGTGCGTATGTTCAGCGCATTGTTCCTTGCGACTTTATCGGTATTGATAACCATAACGGCACTTGCGCTCTAAAAAAAAGCGTCGCACCCGTTCTTTGAGGGTGCGACGCCTTTTTTACATAAATCCTTCGTTAAACAGGTATACCAATAAGGCAACCAAGCGGTCGGATTCCTTCTGAACCTGATATCGTGAAAGTCCGCTTTGTGCAGCAAATTTTCGCACCGAGATATGCTCGGTAAAGATAGAAAGCAACTCTCTTTCACATTTTTTCAAGCCGTTCATGCACCGTTCCAAAAAGGCCGTTTCTTCGTCTTTGACGCCGAGAACTTTCTCTTTTACCTTTCTGTCACGGTACGTTGCGAGAAGGTTTTTCACCGCATCGTCCGTCCATCTTATAAGATCTCCACCTCCAACCATTTTCGAATGGAACCGTTTTGTTCCATCTCGTCGCAATAGTCGCAAACCTCACAAATCCCTTGTAAAATCCACAACCGCATCATACCGAAATCGTACCCTTTTTTCAGGAAAAGCAACAGTTCTTTTTCGCTTCCTATATCCGTCATAACGATCTTCTTTTCCTCGTTGTCTTCGTCGGAAATCAACAGTTTTTCCACGCTTTCCTTCATTTCGTTATACGGAAAAGGTCTCATACATACGATCTCTTCATAATCAAAAATCGCCCCTTTCGAGACCACAATCTTGTTAATAATCGGTATCACCTCCGTCTGCGTTTTCAGAACTTCTTTGCAAAGATTGTTTATATGTACATATTATCATATTACCCTATTCCCATGCAAGGAAGAACCGCCGCTAATTTTGTTCTCTTTTGTCTTTTATGTACCAATTTTGGTACATATCGTCGAATACCGTTTTTGCGTCGAAAAACCCCTCGAAATCAGGAATTTTCCCGTCTCCGTCGGATTCTTTTTCGGTTTTGCACCGAGTTTTGTGCGAGAATCGTCGTATCGATAAAAATTTCTTGATTTTTTCCTATTTTTTGTTATACTATATATATGAAAGTTTCGAAAAAAACAGTACAAAAGCTTTTTACGGGAAAGGAGTAATCGCAATATGCCCATCAAACATGCTTTTTCCATTTTTTTATGCAACCTGAAATTGGTCGTCAAAATCGCCTTGATGATTTTGATCGTTTTGCTGATTGCGTTCGGTGTCTTTATCGTCATTTTGAAACCGCTCTACATAGATTTGCGTTCGGTCATCGAAACGCAAAGTTTCCTCGTGGCACCGGGCGACCTCATCAACCACCCGTTTTTGACGGTGGAACACTTGATTCAGTCGTATATGACCTTTTTTGACCAAGTGGGTTGGGAAAAGACTTTGACCGGCGTCATTTTGCTTTTCGTCGGCTTAAAATTCTTTTTGACGTTGCCCCTGCTTCCCGCGACCAAAGTTTTATATATAAAAATGAGTACGGGTTTTGATATCGGCATCACCAACGCTTTTATTTCGACGGGCTTCCAAAACCTTCTTTTGGCACTCTGTTGTACCGTTGTGTTTTCCATAACCGATTTGGGTATTTTGGCGGGATTGTTGGCACTGCTGCCCGTACTGTACAGAGGGTTAAAACTCGTTGCGTTGCCCATCGTTTTTATCCTCTATCTCGTCTTGCAATCGGCGCGGATGGCTATCATTTGCCAATGGCTTCCCGAAATTTGTGCGGGTGAATCGAAGAATATTTTTAAGAACCTCAAAAACGCCTTGATGTTTTCGGTAAAACGTTTTCCGAAGAATTTTCTGTGCGTTCTCTTTATCAATATATTATTATTCGGCATCGTAACTTCCACCTTCATCTTTTCCTTCGGTGTCATTCCCATCGTTACCATACCGATGTATTTCGTTTTGTACTGTACGTTAACCTTGACTTTGAACTTTTCCTATCACAAAACCAAGTACTATATCGATAACGGTTCTACCGTATATACGCCGAATCGTTTGTTTTAATAAAAAACTTTTTTTCTTATACTGTCAAAGGGGAGAAAACCTTTCCAAAAGTGTTTTCTCCCCTTTTTTATCCTCTTTTTCCAAAGGCGGGGAGCACGTCTCCACGCCACCCTTTTGAAGGTGGGGCGTGGGGG
>DCGI01000050.1:55772-56279 GCA_002315475.1 Christensenella sp. UBA1782
TTCGTCGGAAAAGTTTCCTCCCCCCACCGGCACCCACCCCTTTCGGCGGATGGCATATTCACCGAATACCGTTCATATCCTAAACTATGCAAAAAATCCGTATTCATCCCCTCTCCGTACTGCTTTTTCTTCTGCTGCTTTTAGCGGGAAAAGGCAAGGAGGCGGGTATCGGTATTCTGACGGTACTGTTCCATGAATACGGGCATTTTTTATGCGCACGATTGCGAGGCTTCCGTTTACGTACCTTATCGTTCATGCCCTACGGTGCAGTCATGTATGCGGATGACGGACTTCCCGACGCCGATGCTCTCCGCATCGCTTTGGCGGGGCCTCTCACCAATTTTTTGGGTTTATCGTTTGCCGTTCTTTGGTGGTTCTTCCCCACCCTGTATACCGCAACCTATCCGTTCTTTCTCGCCAATCTTTCTTTGGGACTTTTTAACCTTTTGCCTTGTTACCCGTTGGACGGCGGGCGAATTTTATTGAGCCTTGTTCCCGATAAAAAAA